>JANQGN010000544.1 GCA_028277295.1 Rhodospira sp. | reverse complement strand
GGTCATGTCGGCGGCGGCATCGTGCATCGACTGCACATGGTCGCGGACGACGGAGACGGCGGTGCGTACCTCCTCATCCAGGGCATTGGTCAGGGCCATCATTTCCGTCTTCACACGGCGGGCGTTGCGGCGCGCCTCGGCCGCCTGCTCGGCCTGCATGGTCTCGATCTTTCGGCCGTTGTCCTTGAACACCTCCACCGCCGCCGCCATGTCGCCGACCTCGTCGCGCCGGTCGCGACCGGGCACCTCCACCGACATGTCATTGTCCGCCAGGCGTTTCATGGCCTGGGTGATGGCTTTGATCGGGCCGGCGATCGAGCGCCCGATCAGCCCGGCCGCGACCACCCCCAGCACCAGGGCCAGCGCCGTGCCCGCCAACAGCAGGGCTTCGGAGAACCCGCTGTCGCGCGCCGCCCGGTCCTGGGCCGCGCCGCTGGCCAGGCGCAAGGCATGCTCGAGATCGCGCCGGGCGGCCTCCATGGCGGTCTCGGCGGCCCGGATCGCGCGGGAGTCCAGAACCAGGGTCTCGAAGACCTTCGCCAGGTCGGCGATGTGGGTGCCGAAGGCCGCCTCCAGAACCGCCCCGTCCCTGGCGTCCATCCCGCTGACCTTCAGCAGTAGGGACGATTTCGCGGTTGCCAGGCGGTCGAAAAGGGTGCGGACCGAGCCTGGGGTCTCGTCGTCTGGGTTGCCCATGAAGCCAAAAATGCTATCCCGGATTCGCCCGGCCAGCTTCTGGAGGTCGCTGGCCATCACGATGGTTTCCTGGGCGGCGTCCAGGGTCTCGAAGGCGACGGCCGCCTGGGCGGCGGACTCATGGGCCAGGGTTTCGGCGGCCGCGCCAGCCTGTACCCCAAGGTCCGTCAGGGTCTTCAGGGCCGCTTCGGCGTCCACCTCCGCCGTTCCCTTTCGCGTCTTATACAATTTCAGGTCGACGATAAGGTCAAACTCCTGCTCCAGGGCCTTGCGGTAGGCCTGGATCGCCGTTGACACGCGGCCCACCAGCGCCGCCGTCGCACCGTCATCCAGGGACTTGCGCAAGGACAGAACGGCCAGGAACAGGTCGCGGGTGGACGCGGAAACATTGTCCTTGTCGTCGTCGGTCAGGGTTCGCAGATAGCGTTGCTCCAGCGCCCGCGCTCGTAGCGCCAGGGACTCCAGATCGAACAGGACGATGGAGGTCTGTTCCAGTGCGTCCTGTCGCCCGCGCGCCAGACGATTCTGTCGGGCCGCCTGGAGCCGGGCGGTCTGAAAAGCCCTCAAGCGAGCGACGGAGGACTCGAGCGACTCCGATGCCTCGTGCAAACTTTGTTCGACGTCCGCGCGCGCGCTGGCGGTGGCGCGCTCGCGCCCGACCGCCGCGACCAGGTCTTGAACGCCCTGGGTTAGATCGACCATCGCGGTGTCGAAGGTGGCCTGTTTCACGCCCTCAAGGTCCAGCGTGAACTGTCGCAGTCTGGCCACGGACAGCGACAGTTCGTCGAGTCCTTGCATCAAAGCCTGACGCGCGTCATCCGTCCCAGAGCGTTCATAAACGGTCAGGCGCAGGGCCACGACGGCCAGATGATCAAGCAGCACGCCCATGACGCCCAGGAGGGTGTCCGCATGATCGCGCCGGTCGTTTGCCTCGATGGTTTGGAGGCGTGCCTGCCGAAGCTGTTCAAGCCTTGCGGCGATGACATCCTCAATGATGGTGTTCAGCCCCTCATTGATGCCGATGACCGCCTCGGCGGCCGTCTCCATGTTTCGCTTATTGCCCAGATAGGAACTGTAGTTCTCACGATACTCGGCGACGGCCAAGCGAGCGGCCTGAACCGGGGCGCGCATGTCGGATCGCTCGTCGAGGGTCCCCAAGCGTTCTAGAATCCGGTCAAGGCCGGAGGCCACGACGGCGGCGGAGTCGGCCCCGTCGCCGCTTCGGCTGACCAGTTCCGCTTCGACCACCTCGCCAAGATCGCCGACGGCCTGATGCCCGCGCCGTTCCGCCGAAAAGCTGCGGTTAGACTCGATCAAGGTCCACCACCCAATCACGCCAACCGCGACGGTCAGGACCAGCACAACCAGAAAGCCAGTCAAAATGCGATACGAAATGGTCATCAGTCTGACTCCCGACGCGCGAGGGAAGACCGAACAGGGCACCTCTCCCGCGGCCCCAAGAAGCGAGCTTGAGCGCTGTTCGCGCCCCGCCCGGGGGGATCACATTGGTCGTGACAGGGTGACACTGACCGCCGCACGGCTTGCGGGAACGCCACTGCCGTGCGCGCCAGAGTGGGCCGGTGGGTGCGCCCATGTCGGCCCGTCCTCAGAAGGCCATCGGACGTCGTGCTCCGTCCTCGTGTGGCATCGCGCGGTCCAGACGGAACACAGCGGTGCCAACCGCGTTAGGCGCGATGCCAACCCGTGGGTCCGTCGCTCTGTCTGGCACCCCTCGGCATCGTCCGCGCCCAAGCCGACGCGATACATGCGTTTTCGATCGGTGACGCGGGTACGACCCGAAGAGGCATCGCAGGGGGACCCGCCGGCCCTAGAAGAGCTTCTCCACGTTGATGCCGACCGTGATGGCGCCGATGGCCTCCCCAGTGTTGGGATCGACAATGGTCATACTCGCCTGGGACAAGAATGCTTCGGCGCTGTCGTCAAAATCGACCTCGTCTACAAACGTTGCGCCCGGACCCACCGAAAATGTCTTCTGCCACTTGTCTTCGTCGCCTTGCCAGTAGTCCGACGTGACATCAGACTGGCCGACGTTGAGACCAATGTTGTCCATGACGAATATTTCGGATACGGTCCCGTTCAAGGCTTGCTTTTTCTCGATCAAGAAGGCGGATAGATCGTTGCCCAGGACAGAGTCAATCAGCGGGCCGGATCCGGCCGCTACCTCGTCCCGCCACTGCGTATCCAGGGCAGTGATCCGCTCCGACTCAATCCCGATGTGATTGGCGTTCTGTGTCCGAACCGCCGACAGTACGGTCTCGTCCGCAAGCCACGGTTCAATCTTGTCCGTGATGAGGCGTTGAATCTGCGGGCGAAACTCATTAGCCAGGACCGGTGAGGGTGCAAGACAAACAGAGATCACAATGGTCGCGATTGCCTTCGTCGCATGATCATGAAAGTGCAACATGGAAAACACTCCCAATTCGAAATGGGCGCACCATATTTTTGTTGCGCTCCATTTTATGATGACTTCGTCTTTTGGGCGCTGTACCATGACGGGGATGAGGGTGTGAACTCAGGTGACTTGTACTGCCACAAAAAGATGTATCACGATCTGTTTCGTTGTTGAACCAAAAACAATATTATGGTGTTTGGTGGCATTATTTTCGCGCTCTGATAGGTTTTTGGTTGCCGCAGTTCTCTTGAGCGGTCACGCCGCCGCGAGCCGCGCCGGCGTCCGGAGTGAACCATGCGATCTGGCCCCCCAAGACCTTGGGGGTGGGCGTTGTCCTGGTCGACTACGTACCGACATCGTGTCGTTGTCGGAACCGGTGGGATCGACCGCCCACGCCATGCGGTCGAAGTTTTCCGATGACGGTAAGACCCCAGATAGAATAGCGGTGTCGGTCCACCGGCGCGCTCGAGTCGAGTGGACAAGGCTCGGGTCGCTGGTGGACGTCCGCGCCGACTTCAATCACAATACGCCGCGAATAACCCAACGAACGAGGGCAGATATGATCGTCGGGTTCTATATGGCGATTTGTACGGTAGGGCTAATCTACCTTTCCATGCGCGTTATTGGGGTGCGGCGCGCACGTCGGGTTTCGGTCGGGCACCAGGGGGATGCCGCGCTGGAGCGGGCCATGCGCGCGCAGGCGAATTTTACCGAGTACGTGCCGTTGGCCCTGCTGATGCTGGCATTGGCGGAGGCCCAGGGCCTGCCGGCCTGGACCGTGCATCTTCTGGGGATGGGGCTCGTGGCGTCGAGGGCGGCGCATTTCCTGGGATTTCGTGGCGAGGCCGCCCCCATGCAGTTGCGGGTTGGCGGGATGGTCGGGACGTTTGGAGTCCTGGCTGGGCTGGCGGTGGTTCTGGTCGTTCAGGCCGTTTTCGGCGCGCGATAAGGGCGGACCGGATGCGGGTGCCACAGACCAAGGCCACGGGTTATGAGCATGGGCGTACCGTTTTATCTAGATGTCCAGGCAGGTAGGGTCACGGGGGCCAGCGGTGCCTCATGCGATGTCTCGTCGCGCGAGATGATGCTGCTGTACTGGATGGCCCTGGACGCGCCGCCCGCCCGCATGACACGGGCCCTGGCCAGCGCCGATTCGGCGATCACCGATGAGATCACGCACCGGGCCGCCGAGGCCCTCCGGCGCCGGCTCGGTATGGACGACGGCGCGGTTCCTGTCCTGACCCTCGCGAATGGCATGGGGCCGGCCAGCACCCGGCCCTGGTCGGAGCGCACCACGGTCACCATCCTGCGCCAGGGCCTGGCGCGTGCCGCGAATACGCCGATCGTGCATGTGGTCGGAGAGGGGGCGTTGTCCGCCGGCGAGGTGCGTGATCTGGTTGGCCGCGTCGCCGCCGGGCTGCGCCGTGACGGCGTGACGCCGGGCGGTTGGGTGGCGGTGGACGCGACCCAGCGCCTGGAGTCCTACTTGGTGGCCATCGCCACGCTTCTGATCGGCGGGGTGGTGGTGCGGCTGGGCGATTCGGTGGGGCCGGCGACGCTGCGGGCCATGGTGTGCCAGGCGCCGGCCGTGCTGACCTTTTCGGCCCGCTTCGACCTGATCGGCGAGGCCCATGAAACCGGGGCGCGGATCGGCCTTGAGGACGGTGATGGCGGCCGGGGTGATGGGATCGGCTTCGCCGACTGGGTGGCGGATTGCCCGGCGCCGCCGCCAGATCTGTTGTCCGAGGTCACCATCGGTCCTGACGATCCCGCGCTTGTCGGCTTCACCAGCGGGTCCACCGGCGTCCCCAGGCCAGTGTGCACCAGCCACGAGGCCGTGTTCCGCACCAGCGAGGCGGCCGCGCGCCGCTTCGGCTTCGACGCCACCGACGTCTTCTGTACCGCCACCGACTTCACGGCCCTGAGCGCGTTTCGCAGCATGGTGACGCTGGCGTTCCTTTGCGGTGGGACCACGGTGCTGCCGTCGGCCGCCGGGCGGGAACAGCCGCTGGCCCTGGCGTTGGAGGCCGACTCCCATGGGGTGACCCGCCTGACCGCCGTGCCCAATGTGCTGCGCGGCATCGTCAAGGCGCATGACCGCCTGCCGCCCCATGTCCTGTCCTGCCTGCGCACGGTGTTCAGCGGTTCCGGCATTCTTGACGCGGCCACCGCCGAGGCCTTTCGGGCATGCGTGCCGGTGCCGCTGGTCGACTACTACGGCGCGCGGGAGATTGGCACGGTGGCCTATTCCGACCCCGATCAGCCGGGCACCCTGACCACGCGGGGCGGTCTGGCGTCCGAGGCGCTGATCCGCATGCTGGATGACGCCGGCCAGCCGGTGGCGACGGGCGATCCGGGTGAGATCTGTGTGCACACTGACGGGCTGATGCTCGATACCGGGGGCGACGCCGACCCCAGCGTGGGCGTGCGGGACGGCTGGTACCGGACCGGCGACCTGGGGCGGGTGCACGCCTCTGGACGGATCGAGATCATCGGCCGGCGCCGCGACATCATCAAGACGCGGGACGGCGGGTTGGTCAGCCCCATCGAGATCGAGGACGTGCTGAACCGGGCCAATACGGTGCGAGAGGCGTGCGTGTTCGGCTGGATGGACGGGGACGGCGTCGAGAAGATCGTTGCGGTGGTCATCCCCGCGGACGATCACGCGCACGCCGATCCCGGGGGGCTGGCGCGGGCGTTGCGCGCGCGTGTGATGGACAGGCTGGGACGGTACAAGGTTCCGTCCCACGTTCTGCTGCGGTCAGAGTTGCCCCGGGTCGGGCGCGGCAAGCCGGACAAGATCACGTTGAGGGCGGCCTTCGAGGCCGGCCTCGCCGGAACAAGGGACTGAGGGGCGGGACCATGGGGTTATGCGATCTGTTCGACCAGGCGGCACGGTCCGTTCCCGCGTCTCGTCCCGCGCTTGTGATCGAGGGGCGCACGACGTCCTATGGGGCGTTGCTGGACAGGATCGGCCGTCTGCATGCCCTGTTCGCGGTCAAGGGATTGGAGCCGGGGGATCGCATCGGGCTGCTCACCGAGGACGTGTCGGTGCTGGCCGCCGTGCTGTGGGCGAGTCTGCGGGCCGGGATCGCCGTCATCAGCCTCAATGTCGACCTGAGTCCGACCGAACGCCGTCATGCCCTCACGGCGGCGGGGGTGACCCATGTGATCATCGATCGCGCCCTGCTGGACAGCGCCCCGCTGCCGCCTGGCCTGGCGCGGACGGTGGTCGAGCCGGCGGATGGCGCCGGGCGGGGTGGCCTGATCGGGCGTCTGCTCAAGCCCCGGAAAGGGGAGGGCGCCGTGCCGTCGGGGTTGCTGGCCGAACTGGCGGCGCTGGCGCCCGCCCCGCCGCCGCCCCCACCGCCATCCGAGACGCCGGGCCTGATGCTGTTCACATCGGGCACCACCAGCGCGCCGAAGGTGGTCGAGTTGAGTCATGGCAACCTCTCGGCCCAGGTCGAAACCTTCCTCAAGGTCTACGACTACGATGGCGACAGTCACATTCTCAATGTGTTGCCGCTGCACTTCACCGATGGTCTGCTCCATGGACCGATCATCAGCCTGGTGACCGGGGCCACCCTGTTCCGTCCGCATCGCTTCGCGGTGCAGGATCTGGGAACGATCCTGCATGGCATCTATCGCGACCGCATCACCCACTTCATTGTCGTGCCGGCGATCCTGTCGATCATGGACCGCCTGCATGGTGAGTTCGACGATGCCTTCCGCACGTCCGATTTCCGCTACATCCGCTCCAGCGGCGATCGTCTGCCCGAACCCCTGTGGCGCTCGATTCAGGAGCGCTTCGGGGTCCGGGTGGTGAATACCTATGGCCTGTCGGAGACGGTCTGCGAGGCGTTGTACTGCGGCCCCGCCGAGGACCGTTTCCGCATGGGCACCATTGGCCAGCCGGTGGACTGCGCGATTCGCGTCGTCGACGCCGAGGGCCGCGACGTGCCGGCGGGCGAGGCCGGGGAGCTGCTGATCCGTGGTGACAACATCATGCGGGGCTACCTGAACCGGCCGGACCTGACCGCCGAGGTGCTGAGGGACGGCTGGTTTCACAGCGGTGACCTGGCGGCCGTGGACGAGGACGGCTTCGTGCGCGTTGTCGGGCGCAAGAAGACCCTGATCATCTCCGGCGGCACCAACATCCAGCCCCAGGATATCACCGACGCCTTGCTGGCGCACCCGGGCGTGGCGGACGCGGTCACCTTCGGGCTGCCGGACCCGGTTTGGGGCGAGCGCGTGGCGGCCGCCGTGGTCCCGCGAGAAGGGGCCGGCCCGTTGCGCGTGGCCGATCTGGTCGAGCATTGCCGCCGGCATCTGGCGCCGCATAAGGTGCCGCGCGTGTTGCGGGTCATGGACGCGCTGCCGCGCAATCCGGCCGGCAAGATTCTGCTGGACGCGGTCCGCGAGGCCGTGGACGCCGATCAGGTGGCCAATCCCCTGCGGGCCGACGCGACCCTGGAGGAGCGGATCCTGGAGATCGCCGCCCGGGTGTTTGGCTGCGCGCCGTCGGACCTGAGCATGACGTCGGAGGCCCGCACGACATTCGGGTGGGATAGCCTGGCGCATATCCAGTTGATGGAGGCAGCCGAGCGGGCCTTCGCCATCACCCTGTCGCCGCGCGACATCCTCGGGGTGTCGCGCCTGGAGCACCTGAAGACCGTCGTGACGAGGCATTCCAATCGGGATGAGCGCGCAGCCTCATGAAACGCAACGAATCAGTATCCTTCCTGACTCGCCACGCGCGACCCGCGCCACCGCTGGTCTGGCTGATGACCCTGGGAATCCTTGCGATCCTGGGGGGTGCTGGGTTCCTTTACATGCTGGTGTTCGGTCGCCCGGACATGCCCTAGAGCAAATCCCGAGCGATCTGGCACAGATCGCCCTGGACGATCTTTTGGGGCGATTTGCTTGAAAAACAAATTGTTAGAGCATGTTGGGCGATTCGGAAATCGCGCAACATGCTCCAGCGCTGATCGCATCCAGGCGTGATCATCTTTTTGATCACGGATGGATGCGTGACTCCGCGCGATCTTTTGAATGTACAGCCGAGTCACGCCCGACGTCGGATCATGATGTGAGTCCGACGTCTGGCGCTCGGCTGTAGGTCGGGGAACGATCGCATGCACGTCCTGTCCGTGACCTGGCTGCTCTGGATGTGGCTGGCGGTCTCGCTTTACTGGCTGGTGCCCCGGGACGGGCGCGGTTTGCTGCTGGTGGTGATCACGGCCGTTTTCCTGCTGGTCCACGATCCGCGTTCCGCCGTGTTGCTGGCCGCCTTCACGCTCATCACCCATGCGGCGACACGGGCTCCCGTGGTCACCACCCGCGCGGCGATCGCGGCGATCGGGACCATGGTCGCCGTTCTGTTCCTGTTCAAGGTGGGGCAGACGGTGCAGCAAGACTGGCTGCTGCACACGCTGGTGATTCCGTTGGGCCTGTCCTACTACACCTTCCGCTGCATTCATGTGGTGCTGGAGCGGCTTAAGGGCCACCTTCCGCCGCTGCCGTTGGCGGAGTTGACAGGGTATCTGTTCTTCCTGCCGACCATCGTCGTTGGTCCCATCCATCGGGTCGACGACTATCGCCGCGACCTGGTTCGCCAGCGCTTCGATCCCGCCCTGTTGTCGGAGGGGGCGGAGCGGATCATCTACGGCTACGCCAAGATCACCATCCTGGGGAACGTCCTGGTCGAGAGCCAGTTCGGCGGGTTGATCGCGACGCTTCCGGAAGAACGCGCGGCCCTGATTCTCTATCTGGTGACGGTTCAGACGGGCCTGAACCTGTATTTCCAGTTTTCCGGGTTCTCGGATATCGCCATTGGTTTCGCGCGATTGTTGGGTTTTCGTGTTCTGGAAAACTTTAATTGGCCCTATCTGCAGTCGAATATCTCGGCTTTCTGGCGATGCTGGCATATGTCCTTGTCACAGTGGTGCCGCAACTACATATTCGGCGTGGTGGTCTCGATGACCAGGAGTCCGACCCTGGGCGTGCTGGCCACCATGATCACCATAGGACTGTGGCACGAGATCTCGCTCCGCTTCCTGTTGTGGGGCGCCTACCACGGCCTGGGCATTATCGTCTGGCAACGCACGGCCGGCTGGGGTGAGCGCTTGGACCGGGCGGTGCCGGCGGTGTTGGCGGGGCCGTTGCACGGCGTCAAGGTGCTGCTGACGGTCCACTTCGTCTGGTTCGGGTTCGTGATCCTGACGGCCGAGACGCCTCTGAGGGCTTTGGATACCTTCCGGATCATCTTCTTGTCCTGGGTGTGACCACCATTCGGGGAGCCAGGTATGTACGGTTATCTGGAACAGTGGGTCGGTTCGCGCGTGGGCGCGGTCTTGTGCGCCCTTTGGTTCGCCGGATTGATCCTGGGTATCCTGATGAGCAGCGTGGAGCCGCTGGCCGACTTCCGCTATGGGCGCTACTGAACGAGAGGGCGCCCGGACGGGCGACTGACCTTTGGTGTGGCTGCGCGATCGACACAAGGAAGTGCTGTTCGGGTTGACCCTGCTGCTCTCCGTGCCTCTGATGGCGGGGGTGGGGGAGGGGCTCTATCGGGTGCGCCAGGCCGTCAAGGCGACACCGGATCAACTGGACTGGACCGCCTTGCGGGAGGCCGCCATTCGCCCAGTCGCGCCCGGCGAGATGGAGCGGTTCACGCCCGGAGCCAGCTACGGCCACCTGCGCGTCAATGCCCTGGGATTTCGTGGGCCGGAACTATCGGCGGCCAAGCCGGCGGACACCCTGCGGGTGGCGTTTCTGGGCAACTCGAAGATGCTCAACGCCGAGTTGCCCGAGGACCTGACCATCGCCAGCCGGACCGCGGCGCTGCTCGACCGCGCGCTTCCGTCCTGCCGGGTCGAGTACGTGCTGGCCGCCGGCCCCGGCAACACGGCGGACATGCTGCGGGACCTGGTGATCGAGGAGATCCGGCCGCTGGAGCCCGACGCCTATGTGGTGTTGGTCGGAACGCCCCTGGACGTCCTTCACGACCACAAGGCGCGATATCCCGAGGCCGCCGACCTCATTGTCCCGCCGGATCCGCTGTGGGACGTCTCGAAGCTGTGGACCGCCGTGTCAGTGAGCTTCCGCCTGGAGCGGGAGCGGCGCCGCGCCGCGCGCATCGATCTGCGCCACGTGCTTCCCGATGTTCACGTTTGGGCCATCGGCACGGACTGGTTCGGCGGGCTGGCGGAGGCCATGGATGGCGTCCCGGCGGTCGCCATCGCGTATCGCGACGCGTTGCGGGCGGACATGAGCCCGGCCGAGAAGGAGCGGGCGACGGTCTGGGAGCGTCTCAGCACCCGGGGCGTCGAGCCTGACGATATCCTGCGCATTCGGGATCACCTCATCGTGGCGCTTCAAGGGGTGGCCGAGGCGCGGGGCTGGTCGGTGATCGACCCCATCGCCCGGTTCCCGGCGACGCCGTCCCATTTCTACGACCCGTGGCATCTCAATGCATACGGCACGGCGCTTGTTGCCGAGGCCACGGCCGACGCCCTGGCGCCGATCCTGGCGACGCTCGACCGGGCTTGTGTGACGAGCCACGCGGACCGGTGACTCTGCCCGTGTCCGCGATGCGCCATGCAGCAGAAGCCACAGTGAGACCTGCTGTGCGCGATGGGCGAGGGATGAACACGGACCCGGATCATGAAACGGTTTTGGCGCAAGGCGGTGTTGGCGGCGGTGGTGGTCTTGGCGATCGTGCCTGGGCTCGGCGGTGTTGTTCGTCCGCAGGCCGAGACGAGAGCCCTTCGCCTGGGAACGGACGTCTTCCCACCGTTTGAGTATATCGAGAATGGTCAGGTGGTGGGGCTGTCCACCGACATCGTGACAGCGGTGCTGGCGTCCATGGGGGTGGCCATCGAGTGGATCGAGATCTTTCCCTGGAGCCGTGCCATGCGGTTGGTGGAAGACGGCGAGATCGACGTGCTCTACAGTGGCGTCCAGGTGCGCGAGCGGCATCGTCGGCTGCATTACCCCAAAACGCCCCTGGTGGCCTCCAAGTGGGTGGTCGTTGTGCGATCGCAGGACAAGGACAGGTTTCCATTCGAGTCTTGGGATGACCTGAAGCGTGGCCGTGTGGGTATTGTACGAGGATATCGTCATCAGGATGAGTTTGACGCGTTCCTAAGGCGGAACGTTGTATATGAGATTGCTGGCGAGAATTATCAAAATCTATTAAAGCTCCGTGCCGGGCGTGTCGATTATGTTGTTTGTGACTACCTAAATTGTCTCTACTTGATTCAACAAATGCGCCTCGATGCTTCGTTGCATATTTATGGCGATACACCGATAAGCTATACAAAATACTATGCCATGTTTTCGAAGGCCACCGTCGATGCCGCGTTCGTCAGGCGGTTCGACGAACACTTGCGGGGTTTGAAGGCCAGCGCTGTCTACGCGGCCATGATCCGCACGGCCATGAACGCCGGTAACCCGTCGCCATGATGTCCACGCGAGTCACACACTCTATTGTTATTTTTCAATCTGTTACAGTCATCTCGGCGCAACAGCCACGTCATTGCGAGCCCGCATCTTTTTGATGCGGGCGAGGCAATCCAGGCCGGAATACGGTGTCCTTTGCGCTGGATTGCCCCATGTCCGAAGTCTTGGAGTCTGTCCGGAAAGCCCTGACAAACACCACATTCGGCGTGCGACTGGGGAACAGGAGCACAATATATTGCGGTTCCCGAGACTTTCCGGACGGGCTC
>JANQGN010000542.1 GCA_028277295.1 Rhodospira sp. | reverse complement strand
CAGAACCTTGCACAAGACCTGCAAGAGCGCCGTGCGAATGCGGTTGGAGCCGCCAGACCCCAGGGCGATGACCGTGCCGTCGGGGTGCTCCGCCAGGGTCGGGGCCATCATGGACGACACCCGGGTGTCCGGGCGCCAGCGGAAGAACCCGGCCGGATTCAGGTCCTCCTCGCCCAGCATGTTGTTGAGCATGAAGCCACAGCCCGGAACCATGTGGCCACACCCTTCCCCGTTGGAGACGGTACACGCGGCCGCGTTTCCGGCGGCGTCGATCACCGAGACATGGGTGGTGCCGCCGGTCTTCAAGGCCCGGGTGCCCTTGGCCAGGGCGGCGCGGCCCTCGGCCACGCCAGAGTCACAGAGCAAGCGCGCCACCCGATGATCGTCGACGCCCTCGGCCAGGCCCACGGCGTCGCGCGCGAGTCCTGTCTGGTGCATGACTTGGACAAGGGTCTCCGGCGTCGGTGGTCCCTTGTCGTCCTCCAGCAGCGCCAGGCCAAAGGCGATCAACGCGCCGCCGGACGAGGGTGGTGGGTTTGTCAGCACCCGCGCCCCGTGGAAGCGTCTGTCCAGCGGGGGATGCCGGAGAACCTGGTAACGGCGGAGATCGTCGGCGCTCACCAGGCCGCCGTCGGCGCACAACGCCGCCATGACCTGGGCGGCCTCGCCCTCCCGGAACAGGGGTTCGCCTTCGCGGCCCAGGGCGTCCAGGCAGTCGGCCAGGGCGGTCATGGGCAGGGACGCGCCGGCCGCTCGAACGCGGCCCCTGTGCGCCGGATCGCCGAAGCAGGCGTGGGCCGCCTGTGTGAACGTCATGATCGGGCCGATCACGGCCATGATGTGGGCCTGGAGGGGCGCCAACGGCGGCCCCTGGCGCGCCAGTCTGATCGCCGGCTCCAGCAGGCGGGCCAGCGGCAGCCGTCCCAGGTCGCGTTGGATGGCGCAGAGTCCGGGGATCATCCCTGGCACGGCGGCCGCCGCTCGCCCCACGTGGAACTCTTGCGTGGTGGTGCCGAAATCGGCCAGCACGGGCTGGAAATCCAGCGCCTGGGTTGGGTCGGCGCGGTCAGGGGCGGCGCGGCCGGGGGTCTGGGTGAAGAAGTCCAGCACCACGGGCGCGGCACCTACCGGGTGGGCGAGCAAAAACCCGCCGCCCCCAGGGGAACTCAAGGCCGGCTCGACCACGAACGAGGCCGCCAGGGCCGCCACCACGGCGTCGAAGGCGTTGCCGCCGTCCTCCAGGATCTCCGCCGCGGCCCGCGCCGTCTCTGGGTGTCCCGCCGCCACCGCGCCGCCGTCGCGGCCGCTGGCCGTCGCCGCCCCATCCATATCCGCCTCTCCCGCCCACACGCCTCGCGCCGCTCTCTATGCGCTGTCCGCATGCATGGCGCACACGTCGACTCTCTGTCATCAACCAGCCATGGCGGATGAGGGGGGAAAGGTCAACCCGCCCGCCGGTTGCCGGTGTCCCGAACCGCCTCGGCTACCCGAGTCAAGGTGGCGGCCACCGACGGCAGGTGCTGATGCTCCAGCAGCTCCAGGTGCGCCTCGAAGGAAAGGCCGATGCGGTCGAAGGGACCCTTGGCAAAGGGGCGCCAGCCATTGTTGGGGTCCAGGCGGCGCGCGATCGGATCCCCGTCGGAGGCGATCAGCGTGATCGGCACGGTGGTCGGCTTGGGCCGGTAGCGATGCAGGGCTTCGGTATGGATATCCATCAAGGCCTTGTATCCCGGCAGGTCCGCCAACTCGGCCTCGAACAACGGTGGCGGAACATGGCGGCCGATCAGTTTCAGGGCATTGCGCCGGACCTTGTCGCGGAACCATGTCAGGCGGTTGTCCGCGAAGCGTCCCTCCAGCCAGGCGCGGCGCAGTTTGAACCACAGGGATTCGGGCAGGTCCAGCAGGGCGTCGAGGAGAATGAGCCCCGACACTGGCCGATCGCGGGCGGCCATGCGCTGGGCGGCCTCGAAGGCCAGCACGCCGCCGAAGGAGAAGCCGCCCAGAAGCGGCGCCCGGTCCCCGCTAATGGTCACGATGTCGGGCAGGAAAGCGTCAACGATGTCGCCCACCGTTGCCCGGTCGAGAAGATCGACCGATTGTTCGAAAGCCCACAGTGGCGCGGCCAGACCGGGGGTGGTCGCCAACTCCCTGTACCGCAGGATCTGGCCGCCTTGAGGTGGGAACAGGATGATCGGGGGCAGGTCGGGGCGACCGGGCGCGAGGCAGATGGCGCGGTCTATGCCCATGGGGCGGAGGCGCGCGGCCATCAGCGCGGCCAGCGCCCGGGGTGTGTCGTTGGCGAAGATGTCGCCCAGCGACGGCTGGGTCCCATAGACCGTGCCGATCTCCACCGCCAGGGCGGCGGCGTCCAGCGAACTGCCGCCCAGGGTGAAGAACGAGGCGTCTACGTCAATGTCCCGGCGCTCCAGGACAGTGGCCCACAGGTCCACCATGCGGGCCAGGTGCGCGGGGAGGGCCTGGGTCGCCGACGCGGCGGCGGCGGGGGCCGCGCGCGAGGTGAGCGGCGCGGGCGTGGATGTGGGCGTGGGCGCCGAGGCGGCCGGCATGGGGGTTTCGCGCAGCCCGGCCAGCAACGCCTTGCGGTCCAGCTTGCCGGTGGCGGTCTGTGGCAGGCGCTCCACCCACTGGACGCCGGAGGGGATCATCGCCTCTGGAAGGTCGGTCAGCAAACGGTCTCGTACCGTCTCCACGCTCAGCGGTTCGTGGCCAGCCCTGGCCACCAGGACCGCCACCAGCCGCGCGCGCGGTGTGTCCGGATCCGCCAGAACCACGCCGGACTGGGCGACCCCGTCCAGGCGCATGAGGCGGGCCTCGATCTCCTCCAGTTCGATGCGATAGCCGCGCAGCTTGATCTGGGCATCGGCGCGGCCACGATGGAGCAGCCGTCCGTCGGGTCCCCAGACTCCGAGATCACCGGTGCGGTAGACCGTGTGACCGTCGGCATCGGTGAAGAAGGCCCGGGCGG
This sequence comes from Rhodospira sp., assembly GCA_028277295.1. GTDB lineage: Bacteria > Pseudomonadota > Alphaproteobacteria > Rhodospirillales > Rhodospirillaceae > Rhodospira. The sequence continues at coordinate 13,006 of JANQGN010000542.1, read as the reverse complement.
TCTGCTCCGGCCGGTTGTGATAGCCGTCGGCCACGGCGGGGCCGGCGATGAGGATCTCTCCCACGGCGCCCGGCGGTACCATCCCGCCGTCGCGGTCCACCACGCGGATCTCATAGCCGGGCAGGGGAGCGCCAACGGTGATGGCCTCGTCCCGTCTGATCCGGCCGGCGGTGGCGTAGACGGTGGTTTCCGTGGGGCCGTAGAAGTTCCACACAACCGCGACCCGGTCCAGCAGGGCATCCGCCAGGGCGCGGGGCAGGGGTTCGCCGCCGCTGATCAGGGTCATGCCTGGGTTGCCCGTCCACCCCAGGCCCAGCAGCATGCGCCATGACGTGGGTGTGGCCTGCCAGTGTGTCACGCCCTCGCGCGTGGCCAGGTCGGCCAGCGCCAGGGGATCCTTGCGGGTCTGGGCGCTCGGGACCACCACCCGCCCGCCATGCATCAGCGGACTCAGGCAGTCCTGCAACACCACATCGAAGACGACGGAGGCTTGGGTCATCCACACCATGCGCGCATCGGCCTCCATGACCCGGGCGGAGCCGGCCATGAACAGCATCAGCGCTTTGTGGGTCAGCGGAATACCCTTGGGTTCGCCGGTCGAGCCCGAGGTGTAGTAGTGGTGCGACAGGGTGTCCGGCGCCGGCATCGGGGGCAACGGTCCCTCGGTCAACAGGGCCTCGGACAGGGGCAGGAGCCGGGTTGTGGCCGGGGAGAGACCCGTGGCGTCGCCCTGGGCGTCCACCAGAAGCACGGCGGGGGCCGCGTCCTCCAGCACCTCGCGGCGCCGGCCCGGCGGCTGCTCCGGGTCCACGAACAGCAGACAGCACCCGGATCGCAGCACACCCAGCAGGGTCGCGACCAGGTTCACGGTCCGGTCCACGTGAATGCCCACCCGGTCCCCGGGACCGGCGCCCACCATCGCCAGGGCGGCTGCGATCCGCTCGGCGCGGTTCAGCAGCGCGCGGTAGGTAAGCGTCGCGCCCGTGTCGTCGCTCACGGCGAGGCTGTCGGCCCAGGCGTCGGCGGCGGCCCAGACGGCGGCCGGCGCGGTGTCGCGGCCAGGCGCCACGGCTGGCGCGGGCGGTCCGTGACCGACGTCCCGCAGACGCGCCAGGTCCTCGGGGGAGATCAGCGGCAGGCGCGACACCCGTGTCTCAGGCATGTCCACCATGCCGTGAAGAAGGGCCTCCAGGGAGCGGCCGAAGCGGTCGATGGTCTCGCGCGCGAACAGCACCGACGACGCGTTCCAGCGCATCAGCAACCCGTCGGCGCCGTCCAGCATGTCCAGGAACACTTCGAAGTTCTCGAAGCGGCGCGGCTCGTCCACAACGCGGGTCGCGTGCCCGCCCATGCGTGCCGGCCCCATGGACCCGTCGATGTTAATGAGCACCGGCACCAGGGGGACACGGCCCGGGCGCCGGCGGACCGGCAGGCTCTCCAGCAGCAGGCCAAAATCCACGGCCTGATGCTCGCGGGCGTCCAGGACGGTGTCGCGCAGACCGCGCGCGAAGGCCAGCAGCGGCGCATCCGGGGTCAGGCGGCTGCGCACCGGCAGCAGGTGCACCCCATGCCCCACCATGGTCTGGTGGCCGCTGACAGCCTGGCCGGCCACGGTGATGCCGATCAACAGGTCATCGGCCCCGGACAGGCGGTGGAACAGCGCCGTGACGGCGGTCAGGATCATGGTGTGAAAAGTCATGCCGTGGGCGGTGCCGAGAGCCTTGATCCGGCTCACCAGGTCCGGCGGGATGAGGTGATCGACGCGGTGACTGGCGAAGCTGCGTCCGGGTGGTGGCTCGTGGTCCAGGGGCAGCGACCAGTCGGGGCCGCCGTCGGCCAGCACGTCGCGCCAGTAGTCCAGGTGCGGCGTGATGGCCTCGGGATCTTCCAGCGTCAGGGCGTGGTCCATGAACGCGAGCACCGGGTCGTCCGCCTGGTCTTCGGCGGTGCCGTCCAGGACGGTCCCGAGGTCGGTCAAGAGGGCGTCCCAGGACAAACCGTCGCAGAGGATATGGCTGACGGTCAGGGTAACGCGGGTGCGCTGGTTGGGCAGCCGCGCCATGGTCGCGCGCAGACCGGTCGGGCGGGACAGGTCGAAGGGCTCGGTGACGTGGCGGGCGACGATGGCGTCCAAGGCCTGGGCCTGGGCGTCCGCGCTCAAGGGTCGCAAGTCGGCGACGGCGATATCCGGCGTACCCCTGGTGAACACCGACAGCCAGCGCCCATCCGCCGAGAAACCGGCCCGCAACAGCGGGTGCCGGGTCACCAGGGTGAGCAGGGCCGAGGTCCACCGATCGGGGTCCACGGTCCCATCGCACCACAGCGAGACGGTGTTGTTGTAAGCCGCGTGGGCCTCCGGGCCGAACCGAAGGCTTGTCCAGATCTCGCGCTGGGCGGCGATGGTTGGAATGGCGGCCTCAATGTCGCCATCGGCGAAGGGGTCGAAGGCAACCGTGGGGCCGGTGGGATAGAGCAGCAGGTCGTCGTCGTCACGCATCGCCCACCCCCCTGGGACCGCCTCCGGTGCTGCCGGCCGGACCGTCGGGCAGGGCCACCACCGCGCCGTCGGGACGGGTCAGGAACCAGCACGGCCGACCCTCGGGACTCCGACCCAGGCGGGCGCCCGGCACCGGTGGATGATCACCATGCAACCCTCGACGGCCCGGTAGCAGGGCACCGTCGACCATCGCGCCAATGGACTCCCGAAAGGCGTCGGCGATCCCGGCCAGGTCGCGATCGTCGTGAGCGCAGGTGAGGAACCAAGTGCGATGTTCCTGGATGAACACGCCCCGGTTGCGAAGGTGCCAGAAAAGCAACGGCGCGAAGGGGGCGTCCGCGGGGGTCCACTCCACCCTCCAGGCCGAGGCGAAATGTCGCACCGTCAGGGGCGCCCCCGTGCTGTCGATGGCATGCCGGATGGCCGTGACCAGGGTCGTGGCGCGGGCGGTCAGGCGGTCTTGCAGCGCCGGCCCCTCGTCCAGCAGGCGGCGCAGCACCGTTCGCGCCGCCGCCAGCATCAGCGGATGACGGACGAACGTGCCGGCGAAATAGGTCATGCCGGCCTCCGGCTGGCTGTCGTCACCATACCGCCACGGCCCGCCGTCGAAGGGGGCCATGAAGTGATCACGCCCGGCGATCGCCGCCAGAGACAGGCCGCCGCCGATGATCTTGCCGTAGCACGCCAGGTCGGCCCGGATGCCGAACAGGGCCTGTGCACCGCCCGGGGCGACGCGGAAGCCGGTGATAACCTCGTCAAAGATCAGGGCCGTGCCGCTGCGCGCGGTGATGCCGCGCAGTTCGTGCAGGAAATCGCGGGGCACGAGGTCCAGCTTTCGGCTTTGCACCGGCTCGACGAGCACGGCCGCCAGGCGATCGCCGTTTGCGCGGATCCACTCCAGCGCCGCCGGGTCGCCATAAGAGAGCACCACGATGTCAGCCACCTTGCCGGGCGGGATGCCAGGGGCACCCGGGACGCTACGGCCGTCGGCGCCGGGGCGCGCAATCACCTCGTCGAAGATGCCATGGTAGCTGCGGTCGAACATCACCACCAGATCGCGCCCCGTGGCCGTGCGGGCCGCCCGCATCGCACCCATGACCGCCTCGGATCCGGTGTTGCAGAAACTCACCCGGTCCTGGCCGGTCAGTTCGGCCAGCAGCGCGGCGACCTCGCCCGCCAACGGGGTTTGCGGGCCGATCTCCAGCCCGGTGCGCAGTTGTTCGGCGAGGGCGGCTTCAATGTCCGGGGGCCGATGGCCGAACAGGTTGGCGCCGAAGCCGCCGAACAGGTCGATGTAGCGATTGTCATCCACATCCCATAGCGCTGAGCCCTGCGAGCGGGTGACGACGATGGGATAGCAGATCTCCTTGTAGAGCGGGTGGAAGCCGCTGACGGTGCGCGGGTCGGCCAGGTGATCGCGGTTCCGTGCCACCCAGTCCCGGGAGCCTGGGGTGCGCGCCAGGGTCTCGGCCATGAGCTGGTCAAGGGCCTTGCGCTGGCGCGCGGTGAGGCCGTGATCCGCCGTTCTGGTCACCCGTGCCATGGCGCCAAAGGGCTGGGTTTCGGCGGCGACCTTTGGCGGCGGATCGGGCGCGCCCGTGGGCGGGGCTGGCGCCGCCAGCGGCGCGCTGGCCTTGGTCGCCCAGTGCGGCGCCAGGTGATCGGTCAGCGCGCGCACCGTGGACAGCGGCCCCATCAGGGCGGGTTGGCCGATGGTCACGGACAGCGCCCGGCGCGCCGCCAGCGACACCTGGGTGAGCATCAGGCTGTCAAAACCCAGATCCAGCAGGGCGTCGTGTTCGCCGATGGCGGTGGCCGGCAGGCCGATCACTCCGGCGAGAAGCTCCCGGGTGGCGGCCAGGGGATCGACGGTCTCGGTGTCGGTGACCTCGACGGTCGTGACGGGCGCGTCCGGTTCCAGTTCCCGTTCTGGTTCCGGCTCTGGTTCCGGCGGTTGGGATGGCGGGGCGTCGGGTGCTGGCGTCACGGCGCGATCACCGGTGTCGGTCACGGCCGATGGCGTGGAGGGACCACCGTCCTCCACCCAGAATCGCTCCCGGGCGAACGGGGGCGGCAAGGTGACGAAGGCGCGACGGGTCTCGGGCGGGCGCAGCAGGGACCAGTCCAGTGTCGCGCCGCGCTCCCACAACGTGCCCAGGGTGGCCGCGAGGGTGGCCCGTTCCTCGCCGATGCGCGGCCCCATGAGCGGCAGGGCCGGCCGGGCCGGGTTGCGCCGCCGCGCCAGCGCGGTGAGGGCGCCCCGGGGGCCGACCTCCACCAAAACGCTCGCGTCCTCGTCCGTCAGCGCCGACAGGGCGTCGTCGAACCGCACGGTCCGGCGCATGTGCATGGCCCAGTAGTCCGGGTCCCGCGCCTCGGCGGCGGTCAGCGGCCGGCCGGTCACCGTGGATTGGATCGGCAGCGCCGGGTCATGACGCGTCACGCCGGCGACCACCGTCCGGAAGGGGGCGATGGCCGGGTCCACCATGGGGCTGTGGAAGGCGTGACTGGTGGGCAGCACCCGGTGGGCGATCTCGCGTGTTTCCAGGGCCGCGACCACGGTCGCGATGGCGTTCGGCTCCCCGGCCACAACCGTCTGGTCGGGGGCATTGATCGCCGCGATGGAGGCGCCTTTGGTCGCCTCCAGCAGCGGAAGGACCGTGGCCTCGTTGGCCCACACGGCCACCAGCGTGCCGGGCGAAAGGGCTTGCAGCCGTTGCCCGCGCTCCCACACCAGGCGCATGACGTCATCAAGCGAGAACACGCCGGCCAGGTGCGCGGCCACCAGTTCGCCGACCGAGTGACCGATCAGCACCGTCGGCCGCAGTCCCAGGGTCTCCAGGGTGCGCGCGAGGGCGATCTCGACGGCGGCAATGCCCGGCTGGGCGATGGCGGTGTCTTCAAGGGCAGGTTGATCGGGGTCCGGCTCGGTCAGCAGGATCGGCTCGATCATCCGCCGACCGGTGGCGGGCAGGGTGGCCAGGGTGTCGGCCAGGGCGTCGGCGAAGGCCGGGACCTGATCGGCCAGGGGACGGGCCATGCCGGCGTACTGGCTGCCCTGGCCGGGAAACAGGAAGGCCAAGCGGTCGGCGGATGGGGTGCGCGTGTCCGTGGCCGGGGAAGGGTCCTTCGCCAGGGCGTCCAGCGTGGCGCGGGCGACGTCGGCGTTGGCGGTGACCACGGCGCGGCGCAGCGGCAGGGCCTGGCGGTCCTGTTGCGCGGCCAGCAGGGCGGCGGGCGGGTCGCCGGTCTCCAGGCGGTGGCCGAGTGCGCCAGCCAGGGCCGCCAGCCCTTCCCGAGAGCGCGCCGACAGCGGCAGGACGGGCAGGGGCGGCACGGTGCGGGTGTCGGCCGTAACCGGCTCGCCCTCCGAGATCGTGTTGGCCGGCGTGGTGTCGGGCGGAGTCGGCGGTGGGGCCTCTTCGAGGATCACATGAACGTTGGTGCCGCCCACCCCCAGGCTGGTGACGGCGGCCCGGCGCGGGACGTCCCCGCGCGGCCAGGGGCGCGGGCCGCTCCACACCGTCAGGCGGTCGCGGCCGCGTTCGATGGCCGGGTTGAGGGCGCGGAAGCCCAGGGTACCGGGCAGGGTCTCCCGATCCAGCGCCAGGGCCGCCTTGATCAAGCTGGCGATGCCGGCCCCGGCCACCAGGTGGCCGACGTGCCCCTTGACCGAGCCCAACAGAAGTGGGGTCGGGCGACGCGCCAGGTCGTAAGCCTCGGCCAGGGCGGCGACCTCGATGGGGTCGCCCAGGGGCGTGCCGGTGCCATGGGCCTCGACGAACTCGATATCGTCGGCCGATACGCCGGCGTCGTCCTGCGCCGCGCGCAGCGCCGCCGCCTGCCCGGTGATGGCCGGGGCGGTGAAACTGGCCTTGTCGGCGCCATCGTTGGTGATGCCCACGCCACGGATGATGGCCAGCACGGGGTCGCCATCGGCCAGGGCTTGGGTGAGCGGCTTCAGCAGCACCAGCCCGCCGCCGTCGCAGAACATCGTACCGCTGGAGTCCGCGTCGAACGGCCGGCAGGTGCCGTCGGCCGAGAACATGGCGCCTTCCTGGTACAGGTGGCCAACCCGTTGCGGTACCTGAACGGACAGACCACCGGCCACCGCCAGGGCGCAGCGCCCGGCGCGCAACGCGTCCACCGCCGCCGCCACCGTGGCCAGGCCGGTGGAGCAGGCCGTCTGCACGGTGACCGCCGGCCCTGTCAGGTTGAGCCGGTGGGCGATGCGCGGTGCGGCATAGTCCTTGTCGTTGGCCCAACTGACGGGCCAGTCGCCGAACGCGGCGGCGGTGGGTGACCCCGTCAGGGCCTGCCAGCGGTAGACGGTATCGCCGACGCCCACGAAGACGCCCGTCGCGGCTGTTTCCGGCAACGCGCCGGCCTGGTCGAGCAGTTGCCAGGCCAGGTCAAGCAACAGGCGCTGTTGCGGGTCGATGATCGCCGCCTCGCGGGCACCGATGCCAAAAAAGCGGGCGTCGAAGCGGTCGGCGTCCTCGACGATGCCGCGCGCGGGCACGTAGTCGGAGTCCGCGCGCAGGGCATCGGGTACGCTGGGGTCAAGCGTCTCGATCGCGAAGCGGGTGATGCCGTCCCTGTCAGCAAGAAGGTTGGCCCAGAACGTCTCGACGTCCCCGGCGCCCGGGAAGCGGCCCACGGCGCCGATGATGGCCACGACGCGATCGACGGTCACCCCGGGACGGGCCTCGGCGTCGGGTGGGGCGGCCACGGCCGGGGTCGCCTGACCTGGTGGCGCATGCCGGGCCTTCGCGATGGCGATGGCCAGGGCGGCGGGCGTGCGATGGGTGAAGGCCGTGATGACGGGCAGCGAAATCCCGAACAGGTCATTGACCCGGCCGATCATGCGCCGCGCCAGCAGCGAGCCGCCGCCCAGGTCAAAGAAGCTCAGATCCGGGGCGATCTCCGCCGGGTCCAGGTCGAGAAGCGCCGCCCACAGAGCCGTGAGGGCATCCGGCACCCGCGCGCCCGCGTCGGCGGTGGACGGCGACGGCGGTGGTGGTGGTGGTGGTGGGAGGGCGACGGGGCTCTGGACAGGGGCCGGCGCGGGCTCGGTCGCCGGCTCAGGGGATCCGTGATCCAATGGGGGCGGCGGTGGTTCGGGCGCCGCCACCGATGTCGCGCAAGCGCGAGAGGGCTTGACCGAAGGGGGTAGGGTGGCTGACCCATCCTCGCCGTCCGGTGTTGGATCGGCTCCCGACCGTGCGCCCAGCAGCGCCCGCGCCGCCTGCATCAGTGCCGGCCGGTCCACCTTGCCATTGGGCAGGCTTGGCAGGTCGGCGCGCGTGTCGACGTTTCCCGGGATGACGGCCAAGGGCAAGCGATCGCTCAGGGACTGGCGCAGGGCAACGGCTGGTGGTGGCGCGGCGGGCACCTGGGGCACCACATGGGCCACCAGGGTCTTCTGGCCGTCCGCGTCGGCCACGGGGCTGACCGCGGCGGCGGCGACCCCATCCACGGCGGTCAGGGCGGCCTCGATCTCGGCCAGTTCGAAGCGCACGCCGTTGACCTTGATCTGCCCATCCCGGCGGCCGAGGCAGTGCAGCAGGCCGTGGTCGTCCACGCGGCCTTCATCGCCGGTGCGGTAGTGACGCCCGTGGGGCACGCCGGGCAGCGGGCCGTCGACAAAGCGCGCCTCGGTCTCTTCCGGCCGCTGCCAGTAGCCAAGGCCCACGGGCGGTCCGGAAATCAGGATCTCGCCCACGTCGCCATCGGGCACGGGCCGCAACGCGTCGTCGACCACCGTTACCGCCATGCCCGGCCCTGGCCGGCCGATGGGGGCGATGGCTGTTTCCGTCCAGTCCCGCTTCGGGTCCGACAGCCAAGTGGTGACCGCCACCGCCGTTTCGGTGGGGCCGTATTGATTCTCCACCGGGCACCCCAGCCTGGCGTGCGCCGCGCGCACCAGGTCCATGGGCAGCGGCTCGCCGATGGAGGCCACCTTGCGCAGGCGCGGCAGGGGGGGCAGGGTCTTCTGGTCCAGGAAGGCGCGCAACGTCGTCGGCACGAAGGTGGTCAGGGTAATGCCATGATCGGCCATCAGCGCCGCCAGATGAGCGGGATCATGCTGGGCGTGGGGAATGGGCAAGACCAGGCGCGCGCCGCGTGCCAGTGGCCACAGGATTTCCGGCAGCGACGCATCGAAGCCGATGGTGGTGCGTTGCAGCACCGCGTCGTCAGGCCCCAGCGGCAGAGCCGTGTCGTACCAGGCGATCAGGCTGGCCAGGGCGGCGTGGGTGTTCAGGCATCCCTTGGGCCGGCCGGTGGAGCCGGAAGTGTAAAGCATATAGGCCGGCTGGTCCGGCGGGATCGTCGCCGCCGTGACGTTGGCGTCTCCCGGCTGAGGGCGCAGGGCCTCGACGTCGATCAGGCGCGCCGCGGGTGGCGCCAGGTCTCGCAGTCTGGCGCGGGCCGCCGCCGTGGTCAGGATCACCCGCGTTCCGCAGTCGTCCAGCTGCAGGCGGACTCGCTCCGGCGGATCATCGGGCGGGATGGGCACCAGGCAGGCGCCCTGAGCGAGGACGCCAAGCATCGCGGCCGGCAGCGCGTGGCCGCGAGGCTGCGCCACCACAACCGCCTCGCCGGGCGCCACGCCCGCCGCGTCCAGCACCCGCGCAACGGCGCCGGCCAGCGTCCGCAACGTGCCATAGGAGCGCGCGGTGCCGTCGAACACCGTGGCCACATGGTCAGGCTGGCGCTCCGCCGTCGCGAGAATGGCATCGGGGCAAGTCGGTCCCGGCGGTGGCGTCAGCTTCATCATGCGGCGGAGTCGTGCGACGAAGAGGAAACGATTGAATTTTCATCAAACCGTATCACAGATGCCGCGCGCGAGGCGGAAAAACCGTCCAAAGCGATACCCGTCAATAATGTGGGCGTTATATCGCCTTTTGCGTGAGTGACACGCGATCCAGGATTGTCTTCAACGGTTCCAACTCTTTCTCATAGCGGCGCCAGCGGCCCACGGAACTGGTGAACACGGGTTGACGCACCTGCCATTTACTGGCGGTATAGACGGGCCGCTCGGTTTCGTGGAAGCGCTGCATCGCGTCGTCCCAGTCGAGCCCCAGGAAGTCGGCAAGGCGCCGCCCCTGACCAGCGATGTCCGTGACCAGGGCTTCGTAGTCCACCTCCAGCATCGGCAACGGCAGCACGGTCCGCCAATGGGCCATGATACGGTCGTGGGCGATCATCGCCTGGCCAATGGTCTCCAGGGTGGTGGCATAGGGGATGCCGCCGGCGAAGTTCTGCTGAAACAACGACAGGCCGGTGTCGAGCGGATCCCGCCGGCAGACGATCACCCGCGCCCTGGGAAACACCAGCGCGATCAGTCCCAGGCGAAAGGCGTTATCCGGCAGCTTGTCGCTCACCCGCGCCGCGTCGGGCTTGCCGACCCGATGCGCGGCCTCGCCCAGGCGGACCAGGTAGTGACCCGCGAACCCGCGCACCACGTCCCGCTTCAGGCCATAGACACAGCCTGGATAGGCGACCGCCGAGCCCAGGTGGCGTGGCAGGTGGTGCTGGAACTCGCTGAAATGGCCGAGTTCGCCGGCACCGACGGCGGCCGGGTGGCCGGCCAGCATCTGTTCGACAAGCGAGGTGCCGGATCGCGGCAGACCAACGATGAACACCGGCCGCTCGCTGGGATCGCCCATGTTGGTCATGCCCTCGAACAGGTCCGGCGTGAAGACCGTTCGGGACTGCTCCACCAGGTCGTCAAGGGACGCGGGGTCGAAGGGGCGCGCGGCCGCCTGGAGCGCGTTGGCCTCGGCCAGGGCGGCGAAGGCGTCTTCGGTGTCCCCGGCGTCGTCCAGGGCCTTGCCGAGGGCGTACAGGGCCTCGACCCGGAGATCCATTGGTGTGTTGCTGTCGGCCCCGGCGGTCCGGAGCCGCTCAATCAAGGGGTCGCCGGCCGACACGCGCCCCGACTTGGCGAGACCGCGCAACGCGATGATGTTGCCGGGCTCGGTGTCCAGAACGACGTCGAACAGGGCGCGGGCGTCGGCGAAGCGGCCCTGGCGCTGCAAGGCGTCGCCCAGGGTCAGGTGCAGGCCAACATGCTCCGGGTTGGCGTCTCGAAGAGGGTGCAGCAACGCCTCGGCCTCCTCGGCGCGCTGGTCGGCGATCAGCGTGCCGGCGAGATTAAGCGCCATCTCCAGATGGCGCGGGCCGTCGCCGGCGAGCGTGAGGGCCTGGCGCAAGGCGTCCACGGCCGCGATCCGGTCGCCCGTGGCCGACAGGGCCAAGGCCAGATCGTTCCAGAAGGCGGGTCGCTCGGGCGCCCGGCGGGTGGCCTCGCGCAGGGCGGGGACGGCTGCCTGTGGGCGCCCGGCGCGCACCATGATCCGTCCCATCAGGGCGTGCGCATCGGCGGAGGTTTGGTCGAGCGCCAACAGGGCCTCGGCTTCAGCGCGGGCGGCATCGAGTTTTCCGATCTCCAGCAAGGCCGATGCCAGGGCGTGACGCGCGCGGGCGTGCCTGGGTGCCGCGCGGGCGGTGGCGCCGAACACCTCCAGGGCTTCCGGGCGGCGGTCCCGTTGCCATAGCGCCGATCCCAGGTTGATCCCGTGGTCGGGATCCTTCGGGTTCGCCTTGCGAGCCTGGTCGAACAGGCGGATCGCGGCGTCAAGGTGACCCGAGCGCGCGGCCACCACCCCGAGGCCGCCCAGGGCCGCGCCGTCGCGAGGCATCTCCTTCAGCACGTGCCGGAACAGTCGTTCGGCCGCCGGCAGGTCGCCGTCCGCCAGATGCCGGTGAGCCTCGGCCAGGATCCGTCGCGGGGGGGTCACGCCGGCGCCGCCATGGGGCGCCGGGGTGGCTGACCGAGCGCCGGGGACCATGTGCGACAGGGTGCCGGCGCCGCCCGGCATCGGGCGGCGGGTGGCGGCAGATGAGGGCGGCTTCGTCTTTTTGCTCATGGACTCGTCTGGCACATCGGGAGGCAAGGGAAGTGCGGGGGCGCTGGGTGGTCATCGCCCACCATAGACGGCCCGCCGCCCCGGTGCCAGACGCGGCATTGGGCGATGAAATGAAAGGGCGCGGGCGACAGGCGGCCGCCCGTCGAGGCGTCACCATGTCATTGAAGGGTGGGGATGCGGCCGACGACGTTCACTTGCGGCCCCGCGCTCGCCGCGTCGCGGGCGACGGTGTCGGTCGCGAGCGAGCGCCATCGGGGAAAGGCGATGGTGACCGTGGTGCCCACGCGCGGGGTGCTCTCGATGGTCATCCGGCCGTCGTGCAGGGTGATCAGGTGATTCGCGAAGGGTAGGCCAAGGCCGGTGCCCTCGGCGCCACTGGCCAGGGCCGTCAGGGTTCGACCGAAGGGTTGCAGGGCGCGATCGATATCCGAGGTGCTCATGCCATGGCCACTGTCGGCGATGGTCAGAACGATGCCGCCGTCCGTGCCACGTCGCGCCATCACGGTGACATGACCGCCCGTCCGGTTGTATTTCACCGCGTTCGACAGGAGGTTGATGAGAACCTGGCGCAGGCGCCGCGGGTCGGCGTGGAGGTTCGGCAGCGGATCGAAGCCAAGGGTCAGCGTGACCGACCGGTCGTCGGCAAGGTGCTGAACATGCACCAGGCTTTCGCGGACGACCTCGCAGAGATCCGTGGCGGCCTCCGACAGCAGCAAGGTTCCGTTCTCGGCCTCCGAGGCGCCCAGCAGATCGTTGATCAGTTCCAGTGTGATGTCGGCGGCGGCGACGATGTTGCGGGCGAACTCGTGCGCGCGGTCGCGGCCGATGCCCCGTTCGATCATCTCGGCGTAGGCACGGACCGCATTGATGGGGGTGCGGAGGTCGTGAACCGTATTGGCCAGGAACCCCTGGTGGGCCAGGAACGAGCGGCTCAGGAACTCGGTGGTGATGTTGACGTGCGTCATGATCAGGGTGTTGTCATCGTGCCGGCTCATGAGCAGCTTGAACCAGCGCTTCTCGTCGGGGGAATGGCAGGCGTACACCTGTTCGAACCAGGACTGACCGCCCCGCGCGAGGGTCCGGAAGCCCTCCGCCACGGTCATCGCCACGCCTCTCTCAACACCGGATACCCCGTCACACAGCGACAGGTAGTTCTGGCCCACGAATGTGGGGCCGGCATATCCGTTGGTCTCCGCGAACCGGGTCCAAGCGCGGTTGACGTCCAGGATCACGCCATGTTGGTCGAGGATCGCGACCTGGGCTGGAAAACTGTCGAGGAAACCGTCCATGGCAAGCGTCTATCCACCGCGTGCGCAATCTTGTCCTGCGTGGACGACGTGATTCCTGCGTTCCGGAAAGAAACGCCAGGCGGCTGGTGGTTTGCATACCGTCCGACCACACCGCCGAAAAGACATCGTATAGCGGGCGACATGTGAACACAAACAAGAACACGCGGCAAAACCGATGTCCTTGGAGCCCGTCCGGAAAGTCTCGGGAACCGCAATATGGTGTATGCCCGTGTTCGAATCGCGTGCCATATGTGGTACTAAGCAAGGCTTTCCGGACAGACACT
>JANQGN010000392.1 GCA_028277295.1 Rhodospira sp. | reverse complement strand
CATCCCGGCCGTGGGCGAGTTCGTCATCCCCGACCTGCTGGGCGGCGCCAGCAGCCTGATGATCGGCAAGGTCCTGTGGAGCGAGTTCTTCAATAACCGCGACTGGCCCGTGGCCTCGGCCGTTGCGATCGCCATGCTGATCTTCCTGGTGATGCCCATCGTCATCTTCCAGCACCATCAGCAGCGCCAAGCCGAACGTCGGGAGGCCGCGTGACATGCGACAACGTTCGGCCTTCCTGGTTTCGGCGCTTGCTTTCGGCTTCGCGTTTCTCTACGTGCCGATCCTGCTGCTGATCCTGTACTCGTTCAACGAAAGCCGGCTGGTGACCGTCTGGGGCGGCTTCTCCGCCAAATGGTACGGGGAGCTGTTCCGGGACGAACAGATCCTGGACGCCGCGCTGGTGAGCCTGCGGGTGGGTGTGTTCTCGGCGACCATCGCCACCGTGCTGGGCACCCTGTCGGCGCTGATGATGGTACGCTTCGGGCGCTTCCGGGGTCGGCTGCTGTTCACCGGCATGATCACCGCCCCCCTGGTCATGCCCGAGGTCATCACGGGCCTGTCCCTGCTGCTGCTGTTCGTGGCCCTTGAAAACGCCATCGGCTGGCCGGTGGGTCGTGGGGTGGACACCATAACCATCGCCCACACCACCTTCTGCATGGCCTACGTGCACGTGGTCGTGCAATCGCGCCTGGCCGGACTGGATCGCAGCGTCGAGGAAGCGGCCATGGACCTGGGCGCGCGGCCGTTGAAGGCGTTCCTGGTGATCACCCTGCCGATGCTCATGCCGGCGCTGGTTTCGGGCTGGCTGCTGGGGTTCACCCTGTCGCTTGATGACCTGGTGATCGCCAGTTTCGTCGCCGGGCCGGCGTCGACCACCCTGCCCATGGTGGTGTTCTCGTCCGTGCGCCTGGGCATCTCGCCCAAGATCAATGCCCTGGCCACATTGCTGGTGCTGCTGGCGACGACCACCATCCTCATCGCCGCGTGGGTCCTGTGGCGCCAGGAGCGGGAGCGCGAACGCTCCGTGAGTCAGGCCTTGACCGAGGACAAGCGGCGATGAGGGGGATTCACCGCCGCGTCCGTCCGCGCCATGGAGCGCAATAAAGCCTTTTGCGCGATTTCTGAATCGCGCAACATGCTCTAGAGCAAATCCCGAGCGATCTGGCACAGATCGCCCTGGAAGATCTTTTGGGGACGATTTGCTTGAAAAAACAAATTGTTAGAGCATGCTGGGCGATTCAGAAATCGCGCAACATGCTCTAGGGGATGAGGCAGCCGCCGCCGACAACCTCACGAGGCACACCCCGTGATTGACGTCCCCTGGCCCGACTACGCTCCGTCGCATTGGGGCGTGATGATCCTGGCCTTCGCGCTGGCCGGCGTTATCAAGGGCGCGATTGGCTTCGGCGTGCCCATCGTCACCATCTCCCTGCTGACCCTGGCGCTGCCGGTCAAGGACGCCATCGCGCTCACCGTGCTTCCGGCGTTGGCCGGCAACATGATCATGATGAAGGAGGGCGGCCGGGTCGGCGCCATCCTGGCCCGCTTCTGGCCGCTGCTGGTGGCCAAGGGGGTGGGCTTGGTGATCGGCGCGCTAATCCTGGCCAGCGTGCCCACGCGCGCTGTCCTGGCGGTGCTGGGGATCGTGGTGGTGGTCTTCTCGCTGATGGGCGACCGGGTGCCGCGCCTCAGATTGCGGCCGCGTCAGGAGAGGATCGCCGGCGCGCTGGTGGGGGCCGGCGCCGGGCTGCTGGCCGGAACAACCGCGATCTTCGGCCCGCCCATCGTCGCCTACATGACGGCGCTACGGCTGGACAAGGCGACCTACGTGGCGGCCATCGGCACCTTGTGGACCCTGACCAACATCCTCACCCTGGTGGCCTTCGGCGCCGTGGCGGTGCTGACCGTGCCGCTGCTGGTGGCCTCCGTGCCCATGGCGGCGGTGCTGCTGGGCGCCTATCCCCTGGGCCGGGCCGTGCGCCAGAGGGTGGACGAGGCCATGTTCCGCCGTCTGGTGCGCGCTGGCCTGCTG
Source organism: Rhodospira sp. (assembly GCA_028277295.1). Taxonomy (GTDB): domain Bacteria; phylum Pseudomonadota; class Alphaproteobacteria; order Rhodospirillales; family Rhodospirillaceae; genus Rhodospira. Next base: position 3,647 of record JANQGN010000392.1, on the reverse strand, counting down.
GTGGCCGGCGCGCGCCTGCTGGTGTTGGCCGTGGTGTAGGAGACGGTGCCGGTCCTCCGTCTATCCCCCGACCGCCACGCCCTCCCGCCTGGGATCCGCGGCACCGATCAGAGCGCCATCCTTGATCTGGATGGCGTGCAGGCCGGACTCGTGCGGGCGAACCGTGATCTCGTGACCCAGCGTCGCGAGCGCGTCCGCCAGGGCCTCGGCCTCGGTGCCCTCCTCCAGTTCGGTGACCCCGTTGCGGTTGACCACGTGGCCCATGTCTAGCGCCGCCTGCGGCTCCATGCCCCAATCCAGCACGGCCACCAGGGCGTTGGCCACATAGTGGATGATGGGCGACCCGCCTGGCGAACCGATCAGGAGCACCGGCGCCCCATCGCGGAACACGATGGTTGGCGACATGGACGAACGCGGCCGCTTGCCGCCCTCCACCCGGTTGGCGATGGGCGTGCCGTCCTCGGCGGCCGGTGCCCGCGAGAAGTCGGTCAGTTCGTTGTTCAACAGGAAGCCACGCGTCATCACCCGGCTGCCGAATCCGGTCTCGATGGTCGTGGTCATGGAGATCATCAGGCCGTCGGCATCGACGATCACGAAATGGCTGGTGCCCGGTCGTTCCGGCTGGGTGTCGGGCGCCTGAACGGCCGCCTCGTCCCAGGGGGGCGTGCCGGCCTTGGCCGGGGTGGGCATGGCCGCCGACGGGTCGATCAGGGCCGCGCGGCTGGCCAGGTAGTCCGGGTCCAGCAAGCCCCGGGTGGGCATGGGGACAAAGTCGGCGTCGGCCATGTAGAGCGCGCGATCGGCATAGGCCAGCTTGGCGGCCTCGGCGTACAGGTGCCAGGCCTCGGGCGACGGTCCCAGGCCAGGCATGTCGAAGCCCTCCAGCATGCCCAGGATCTGCCCAATGGTCAGGGCGCCGGAGGTGGGCGGCCCCATGCCGCAGACCTCGTAGGCGCGATAGGGCACGCAGATCGGCGCCCGCTCCACCACCGTATAGGCGGCCAGGTCCTCGGGCGTCAGGATGCCGGCGTTGATGTCGGTCCGGACGGCGGCGACGATATCGGCGGCGATCTCGCCCTCGTAGAAGGGTGCCGAGCCCCCGGCGGCGATCAGCCGCAGGGTGGTGGCGAAGGCCGGGTTGCGCAGCAGCGTGCCGGCGGCCCTGGGGCTGCCATTGGGGTCGAAGAAGTAGGACCGGGTCGGCTCGAACAGGTCGAGCTTCTTCTCCTGGGCGGCGGCGATGGAGGCGGCCAGACGTGGCGAGATGGTGAAGCCCTGCTCGGCGGCGTCGATGGCCGGCTGTAACAGGTTGGCCCAGTCCATGCGGCCATGGCGCGCGTGCAGGGTCTCCAGCAGCTTCAGCGTGCCAGGAACGCCCACCGAGCGACCGCCAACCACCGCGTCCCACCAGGCGACGGGTTCGCCGTCCTCGCCCAGCCAATAGGTTTCGTCGGCTGCCAGGGGGGCCTTTTCGCGTCCGTCGAGGGTAGTCAGGCGGCCATCGGCACCGTCCCAGATCACCGCGAAGGCGCCGCCGCCAATCCCGGAGGACTGCGGTTCCACCAGGTTCAACATCGTCTGTACCGCCACGGCGGCGTCGGCGGCGGTGCCCCCGGCGGCCAGCACGGCGCGGCCGGCCTCGGCGGCCAGGGGATGGGCGGCGGCGACCATGACCGAGTCGGGGACGGCCGCGCCCGTTTCCGTGCGCTCCCGGTCGTCCGTCGCCGGCGCTGGTGCGGGCGATCGGGCGCGGTCAGCGGGGCCGGCGGCAAACGTGAAGACCAGTATGGCGAGAACAGCCATCGCGCCCAGCACCCCAAGGCTGGTTCGCTGGAACTCGGGCATGACACTTCTCCCTGGGCCGGGCGTGACCCTCCTGATGGAGAGCCTGGGCGGAACAACCGGGCGGCCCGTTGGATCAGATCACCGGGGCGCCCGTCTGTATGCTCAGCGCGATCTTCGCCAGAACGACGGCGGCGAGAACCACCTTACCAAAGGTGTCCAGTGTGTCCATGGATGGTCTCCTGGTCGGGGACGGGGTGCGACGTCGAACCATGGTAGCCGATTCGGCTTTTCAATAATAATGGTTCGCAGGAGTATCGACCAGGGGTTTCACTCATCGGCCGGACCGCTACAGATTCCAGTACCAAGGGGCGAACAGGCTATAGGCCGCCCACAACAGCAACAGCAGCGGCAGCCCGGCGCGGGTGTAGTCGCTGAAGGCATAATGGCCCGGCCCCATGATCAGCAGGTTGGTCTGATAGCCGACCGGCGAGGCAAAGGAGCAGTTCGCGGCCAGCACCGTGGTGATGGCGAACACGTGCGGATCCACGCCCAGTTCCGCGGCGAGGTTGATGCCCACGGGGGTGAACAGAACGGCGGTGGCGTTGTTGGTCAGAACGTTGGTGAAGCCGGCCACGATCAGGAAGAACAGGGACAGGATCACCGCGGGCCCCAGGTCGCGGAACAGATTGACCGCCGTGTTGGCCACGAACCCGGCGGCGCCCGTGCTCTCCAGCGCCTGCCCCAGGGCCAGGGCGGCGACCACCACCAGCAGGATCTTGCGGTCGAGGGCGCGGGTGGCCTGGCGCAGGTTGACCGCCTGGATGGCGATCATCAACACGGCGGCGACGATGGCGGCGACGACAATCGGCACCACGCCCAGCGCGGCCAGGCCCACGGCGGTCACGAAGATGCCGGCGGACAGCCCGGCGTGGCGGCGCCGGGGCAGGGCGCCGGTGGTGCCGGACAGGACCACCAGGTCGCGCTCGCGGCCGAGGGCCTCGGTGTCGGCCCGGCGTCCTTGAATCAGAAGGTTGTCGCCGGCTTCCAGGCGGATCTGCGTCATGCTGGCGCGGATCATGCGGGCGCGCCGCTGAATGCCGATGACCAGACAGCGATAGCGCTGGCGGAACGCCAGTTGCTGGAGGTTGGCGCCGATCAGGCGTGACGAGGGCGTGATCATGGTCTCGACCAGGACCTCCTGGTCCTGCAGCTCCTTGCCGCCGTCGCGGTCCTTGTCCCGCTCTTTTTCGCGGCGAGGAGCGTTCTCGTCGGTGTCCATGTCACCGGCGCGCAGGCGATCGCGGGCGCGGTCCACGCCCAGGCGTCGCGGAGGGTGCAGCAGTCCGGGATAGCGGCTGGCGATGTCCGTCAACGCGGCCCGGGTGGCGGCGATCACCAGGGTGTCGCCAGCCTGGATGGCATAGTCGTCGAAGGGGGGCAACTCGGCGTGTTCGCCGCGCTGGATCATACGAACGGTGATGTCGGGGAGCGACTTGAAGGTTCCGGCCACGGCCTTCTCGCCCACCAAATGGGAATCGAAGGGCACCACGATTTGCGAAATGAACTGTTTTCCGTGGTGGGTCATGCGGCTGGCCATGCTGGCCCGCTCGGGCAACACCCGGGGAAGCACCAGGATGACATAGCACAGGCCGATACTGGCCATGAGCACCCCAGCCGGGGTGATCTCGAAGAACGACAGCGGTGTTAGCCCGAGGTCGATCAGGGCGCTGGAGACCAGCAGGTTCGTGGATGATCCGATCAAGGTGGTCATGCCGCCGAGGATGGCGGCGTAGCTCAGCGGCATCATCACGCGGCTGGCGTTGACGTTCAGGCGCACCGCCATGGCCTGGAGGATGGGGATG
>JANQGN010000349.1 GCA_028277295.1 Rhodospira sp. | reverse complement strand
TCAAGCAAATCGTCCCCAAAAGATCGTCCAGGGCGATCTGTGCCAGATCGCTCGGGCTTTGCTCTAGACCGATGGTTCTCTCTTGTAGTTCTCTCTTGTAGGGTGCGCTCGCGCCCCAGCCCGCCTTGATTGCAAGGCGGGCCGATTTTGGTTGGTACTGTTTCCCGTCGGGGAAACGGCGAGGGCGCAGCGCACCATTCCACCAGGAGGCGGTGCGCTGCCCGCCTTTTCAAGGCGGTCGAGCGCACCCTACGCATCTCCTCTCGAGTCACCGTCAGGCGCCACTGGTGTAAGGTGTCGCCGAAAACACCCTGGCGCCGTCCCCGCGACCCGCGGATCACATCTCCATCGGCGCGATGGACCAGATGGTCTCCGCGTAGGTGTGGATGGAGCGATCCGACGAGAACAGCCCCATGCGGGCGACATTGAGGATCGCATTGCGCGCCCAGGCATCGGGATCCCGATACAGGGCCTCGACCGCCGCCTGCGCCTCCAGGTAGGCGCGGAAGTCGGCGAACACCATGTACCGGTCGCCCTCGTCGAACAGGGTATCGCGGATCGGGTGATAGCGGTTGACCTGCTGCGGGCTGAAGAAGCCCGAGGTGATCATGCCCACCACCCGCTTGAGGTCCGCGTCCTCCTCCACCACGCGCCAAGGGTTATAGCCGCGTCGCTTGGTCTCGGCGACCTGATCGGCGGTGAGGCCGAAGATGAAGATGTTGTCGTCGCCGACCTCTTCCTTGATCTCGATGTTGGCGCCGTCCAGCGTGCCGATGGTCAGCGCGCCATTGAGCGCGAACTTCATGTTGCCGGTGCCCGAAGCCTCGGTACCAGCGGTGGAAATCTGCTGCGACAGATCGGCGCCGGGAATGGTTACCTCGGCGTTGGAGACGTTGTAGTTGGGCACGAAGATCACGCGCAGTCGGTCGCGGACCTGCGAATCGTTGTTGATGGTCAGCGCCACGTCGTTGATCAGGCGGATGATCAGCTTGGCCAGGTGGTAGCCGGGCGCCGCCTTGCCGCCAATGATCACGGTGCGGGCCACGGCGTCCGCCGCCTGGCCGTCGCGGATGCGGTTGTACAGGTGAATGACGTAGAGCACGTTCAGGAGCTGGCGCTTGTACTCGTGTATGCGCTTCACCTGTACGTCGAACAGGCTGTCCGGATCGGCGTCCACGCCGGTCAGGGCCAGCATGTGCGCCGCGAGCCGCTCCTTATTGGCGCGCTTGACGGCCATGAACCGTGACCGGAAGGCGGCGTCCTCGGCCAGGGGTTCCAGCGCCGTGAGGGCCGTCAGATCGGTGGTCCAGGCATCACCGATGGCCTCGGTGATCAGCGCCGCCAGGCCCGCATTGCATTGCAACAGCCATCGCCGCTGGGTCACGCCGTTGGTGACGTTGATGAACTTGCCCGGGAACATGTCGTCGAACTCGGGGAAGACGGTTTCACGCAACAGCCGGGTGTGCAACGCCGCCACGCCGTTGACCCGCTTGCTGCCGACGATCGCCAGATGAGCCATGCGGATGCGCTGGGTCGAGTCGTCCACCAGCGACATGCGGCGCAACACCTCCATGTCGCCGGGGAAGCGGAACCGCACCTGTTGCAGGTGGTCATGGTTGATCTGATAGATGATCTCCAGGTGCCGGGGCAGCACGTGCTCCAGCATGCCGATGGGCCAGGTCTCCAGGGCCTCCGGCAACAGGGTGTGGTTGGTGTAGCAGAAGATCCGCCGCGTCAGGTCCCAGGCGGGTTCCCAGTCCATGCCATGCGCATCCATGAGGATGCGCATCATCTCGGGGATCGCGAGCGCGGGGTGGGTATCATTGAGCTGGATGGTGATCTTCTCGGGCATCAAGGTGAGATCATCGTGGGCCCGCAGGTGGCGGGCGATGATGTCCTGCAGCGAGGCCGAGACGAAGAAATACTCCTGCTTGAGGCGCAATTCCTGGCCCAGGACGGTGCTATCCATCGGGTAGAGCACCTTGGACAGGGTCTCGGAGGTTGTCTTGTCCTTGACCGCCTCTATGTAGTTGCCCTGGTTGAAGTTGCGCAGATCGAAGGCGTTGGTGGACTGCGCCGACCACAGGCGCAGGTTGGAGATCACCTCGCTGCCGTAGCCCGTGACCTTCATGTCATAGGCCATGGCCAGGACGTCCTCGGTGTCCACCCACTGGCAGATCTGGCGGCCCCTCTCATCCTTGAAACAGACGATGCGGCCATGGAAGCGCACCGGATAGATCACACCGTGGCGCACGAACTCCCATGGGTTGCCTTGTTGCAGCCAGTTGTCGGGATGCTCCACCTGCTGGCCATCCTCGATGGTCTGGGAGAACATGCCGAACTGATACCGGATGCCGTAGCCATGTCCCGGATAGCGGTGGGTGGCCATGGAATCCAGGAAACAGGCCGCCAGCCGCCCCAGACCGCCATTGCCGAGGGCGGGATCCGGCTCCTCCTCGGCGACGACATCCAGATCCTGGCCCAAGCTCGCCATCGCCTCGCGCACCTTGGCTTCGAGGCCGAAATCCAGCAGGTGCTTCATGAGCCGCCGGCCGGTGAGGAACTCCATAGACAGGTAGTAGACCCGCCGCGTGTCCTGGCCGTACTGGGCCCGGCTGGTGCTCATGCCGCGCTCCGACAGGATGCCCTTGAGCATATGCGCGAGCGCCAGGAACCATTCCCGTGGACCGGCGTCGCGCGGGTCGGTGCCGACCACCCGCACCATGTAATCTATCAGGGCATGCCGGATGCTCTCCATGTCCTGGATGTCAACCCGACGATCGCCCTCGAGGGCATCCTTCACCAGTTGATCCATGGCCGAACGTCCTTCCTATTGGCGCTTCATGATGGCGCAAACCTCAGTGTCTGTCCGGAAAGCCTTACAAGACACCACATGGGGCATGAGATTCGGGCACAGGAGCACAATATATTGCGGCTCCCGAGACGTTCCGGACGGGCTCTCAGTCGACGGAGAGGGGCCTGACGTCCCGGCCAGGACCCCGTGTCAAGGCGCGTGGAGAACCTCTCCGTACAACCCAAGATACTCGCGGGCAACCCGATCCCAACTAAAGTCCAAGGCCATGCCGTTGATCATCGTGCGGCGCCAGGCGGCGCCCCCGTCCCGACCATAATGGGCGACGGCCCGGCGCACCGCCTGGGCCAGGGCCGCCGGATCGGCGACGTCGAAGACGATGCCAGTGCCCGCCCCGGCCTCGTCCAGATCAATCACCGTGTCGGCCAGCCCCCCGGTGCGCCGCACCACGGGCAGGGTGCCGTAGCGCATGGCGTAGAGTTGGGTCAGCCCGCAGGGCTCGAAGCGCGACGGCACCAGCAGGGCGTCGCAGCCGGCCTGAATGCGATGCGACAGGCCCTCGTTGTAGCCAATGCGCGCGGCCACCGACTCTGGCGCGGCCCCGGCGGCGCCGCGCACGTGCCATTCCAGGCCGGGGTCGCCGGAACCGAGGATCACCATCTGCCCCCCATGGTCGAGGACGGTGGACACCACCGACAGAGCCAGGTCGATTCCCTTCTGCTCCACGAAACGGCTGACGACACCGAACAGCGGCGCGTCGGGGCGCTCGGCCAAGCCCATCTCGCGTTGAAGGGCGGCCTTGCAGACGGCCTTCCCCGCCAGGTCGGTGGCGTCGTAGACCGCCGGCAGGTAAGGATCGGTCGCCGGGTTCCATTCCTCCTGGTCCACGCCGTTGGTGATCCCTTGCAACGCCCAGGCGCGCGCCGACAACAGCCCGTGCAGGCCCTCGCCGCCCATGGGAGTCTGGATTTCGCGGGCGTAGGTGGGGCTGACGGTGGTCAGGAACTGGCTATAGAAGAGACCTGCCTTAAGGTACGATACGTGACCATAGAACTCCAGACCGTCGACTTGGTAGACGTGATCCGGCAGGTCCACCATGGGCAGAATCTCGCGGCCGAAGATGCCCTGGTAATGCAGGTTGTGCACGGTGAACAGGGTCACCGGCCGGCGAACACCCCATAAGCTCAGGTACACCGCGGTCAGGCCCGCTTGCCAGTCGCTGGCATGCACCACGTCGGGCGTCCAGTCGGGCAGCGCGTCGCGCGCCGCCACCAGGGCGCCAGCCTTGCCCAGCAGGCCGAATCGCAGGAAGTTGTCGGGCCAATCATGGCCGTGTTCATCCAGATAGGGACCGCCCGGGCGTTCGTACAACGCCGGGCAGTCCACCAGGATCAAGGAGCGTCCGCCCGCGCGACAGCGCGCCGGCACGAGGCGGGCACGCACATTGGGCAGCGCCTCGCCCAGGTCGATGGCTGGACCGGTCACCTCCACCCGATCCAGCAGACCCGCGTACGCGGGCATCAGGATACGGGCGTCGACTCCCAGGCGGTTCAGCGCCAGGGGCAGGGCGCCGGCCACGTCGGCCAGGCCGCCAGTCTTGATCATGGGATGGGCTTCGGGCGTGACGAACAGGACGCGCATCGGCCGGGGATTCCTTCTCCGTGTCGGAGCCTACGCCTTGTGAGGCGGGGGGGACCTTACTCTCCCGAACGGTGGAAGCAAAGCCCTCGGCACGCAGCATCGCACGAGCGTCCTACGTCTCGGGAAGCGTCACATTCCTTTGATTGATCGTCGCGGTCGGGCATGCAATTCTCCGCCTGCGGCCGAAACCAAACCGCAATCGAATCCATTTCAGGCATGATAGAACGGAAGGACACCAGCGCATGACTCAGGGCGTGCACACCGATCGCGCCGATCACCGGGACGTGGCCGGTGACGGGCTGGCCTTCGCCAGCGACGTCAATCGTGCCATGCGAGGCACCCTGGCGCTGGTGTTGGCCGGCGGGCGCGGGTCGCGCCTGAGGGACCTGACCGAGAAGGAGAGCAAGCCGGCGGTGCCCTTCGGCGGCAAGTACCGGATCGTCGACTTCCCCCTGTCCAACTGCATCAACTCCGGCCTGCGCCGCATCTGCGTTCTGACGCAGTACAAGGCCCATACGCTGATCCACCACGTGCAGCGCGGCTGGGGCTTCCTGCGGGCCGAGATCGGCGAGTTCGTGGAACTGTGGCCGGCGCAGCAGCAGACGGCCGCCGGCTCCTGGTACCAGGGCACGGCCGATGCCGTGTATCAGAACATCGAGCAGATCCAGACCCACGGCGCCGATTACATCCTGGTGCTGGCCGGGGACCACGTGTACCGGCAGGACTACTCGCGCATGATGGCCTCACACTTGCGGTCCAAGGCTGATTGCACCATCGCCTGCATCGAAGTCCCGCGCGAGCAGGCCACCGCCTTCGGCGTGGTGCACGTCGACGAAGACGACAACATCATCAGCTTCCTCGAAAAGCCCGCCGACCCACCCTGTATCCCCGGCAAGCCGGACCGCGCCTTCGTCAGCATGGGCAACTATCTGTTCAGCGCCGACTTCCTGCTGGGCGCGCTCGAGGAAGACGCGCGGGACCCGAACTCGGCGCGCGACTTCGGCAAGAACATCATTCCCCACCAGATCGGCAAGGCGCGAATCGTCGCGCACCGCTTCGAGGAAAGCTGCGTGCATGCCTCGCACACGCCAGAAGCCTACTGGCGCGACGTGGGCACCATCGACGCCTATTGGTCGGCGCACATGGACCTGGTCGGGGTGACCCCGGACCTGGACCTCTACGATCCGGCCTGGCCCATCTGGACCTACACTGTGCAGCGACCGGGCGCCAAGTTCGTGTTCGACGAGGACGAGCGGCGCGGCATGGCCGTGGACTCGGTGCTGTCGGCCGGCTGTATCGTGTCCGGCGGCGCGGTGCGCCGGTCCATGCTGTTCCACGACGTGAGGGTCAACTCGTTCTCCAGCGTCACGGATAGCGTGTTGCTGCCCGGAGTCGATGTGGGCCGCCACGCCCGCGTCGCCAAGGCCGTCGTCGCCACTGGCACCAAGTTGCCGCCCCACCTGGTGGTGGGCGAGGACCCCGAGGAAGACGCCAAGCGCTTCCTGCGCACCGATGGCGGTGTGACTCTGATCACGCAGGAGATGCTGGACAAGCTCGACGCGTGACTCTCGGTCGCCCTGACGCCGGCCGTCTCGCGGCCCGAACGCCGACGTCCCTGATCCCGAGGACGCGTTATACACGCCCCTCATCCTGAGGGAGCGCAATACGCTTCCCCTCATCCCGAGGGAGCGGACGCGACCGAGGGATCTCCCAAGGGGACGCGCCACCAGTCAGGACGGCGCGCCCCTCCGTATCGTCCCCGTCCTACAGCGCGCCCACCATCACCGCGCTCATGCGCCGGGCGAAGGCGACCGGGTCGGCCGGCGGCTCGCCCTCCATGATGCGCGCCTGGTCGAGCAGCAGCTTGCCCATGTCGGCGACCGCCTCGGCCCCGGCGGCCCCGGCGGCCTTGGCGGCCATGCCCTTGATGAGCGGGTGGCCCGGGTTGATTTCCATGACGCGGTTGGCGCCCGGCCCGGCGCCCTGCCCGGCCTGCTTGAGCATGCGTTCCAGGTGCAGGCTCATGTCCCCTTCCTCAGCCACCAGGCAGACAGGGCTTTCCTTCAGGCGCGTGGAGGCCCGCACCTCCTTCACCGCCTCGCCCAGGGTCTCCTTGAGGGCCTTGGCCAGGGCCTCGACCTGATCGGCCGGCGC
>JANQGN010000334.1 GCA_028277295.1 Rhodospira sp. | reverse complement strand
CGATCCGATGCCGTCAACCTCGCGCAGACGATGCGGTTCGGTCTCGATGATGTCGAACACCCGGTCCCGGAAAGCACGAACCAGCTTCTTGGCGTAGACGGGCCCGATGCCCCGGATCATGCCGGACCCGAGGTATGTCTCGATGCCATCAACGGACGTGGGCGCGGAGGTTTTCAGGAACCGGGCCTTGAACTGCAGACCATGGGTCCGGTCGTTGATCCATTCGCCGCTGGCGGTCACCCACTCGCCGGCGGAGATGGTGGCGGCATGGCCGACCGCGGTCACCAGGTCGCGGTGCCCCCGTGCCTTCAGGCGCAGCACGCAGAAGCCGTTCTCCGCATTGTGGAAGGTGACGCGTTCGATCAGGCCGGCCAATACCTCCCGGTCGGACTGGTCCTGTGGGCCGGTCACCGGCCGATCCGCAGCGCGTCGGCGACCTCGTCGGCCTCGCCGGTTTCACCATGGACTTCCTCCCGGATGAGCCGGTCGGTGATCTCGGCGAGATAGCTCGAAAGGACCCCCTGTTGTTCAGTTCCTGGAACTCGGGCCACAGGACGCCGTCGATGAAACTGGGCGGTCCCTTGACCAGCACGGTCTGGCGATGCATGCGGCGATACCGGAACGGCTTCAGCCCATAGCGCCGGCAAACAGGGCCTCGATCTTGCGCAGCTTATCGCGCAGGTCCTGGTCCGTGGTCATGACCGTTCGTCCTGGTGTGAACGTCGCCTGGTTTGAAGCACGGGTTCGCGGCAGTCTTGCTCTGGAAATTTGCGCGAACCGTGCTGAAAGGTCCCGCCGTGGAGGAGGGTATGGCTGACTTCGGGATGATCCTCGCTGACTCGAGGTTCAGGATCGGCCGTGGTGGCCGCTCCCGATGCTCAATCCCCACAAACCCGACCATGACCGTGACGTTTCCGCCGCGTGACCATGCTTACGGCCAGTCGACTTGCCTCTGCGTCGGGTGCCGCCGATCGACAGGGGGTTAAATGGATACTTGCGTACTGGAGTAGCGGAGCTCGGCCGCGACTCTATAGCAAACTGAAAACCCAATGAATGAGCCGGAGACCTCCGGAAGCCGAAAAGCCATGTTACTCTGCGGCTTTGACGTCCGCCGACACATGGGCGTCCTCGGTCAGGGCTCGCACGATGGCGGTCATGACCGGTGGACACACAGCGTTACCCAGCAGGCGGATCCGGTCGCGCCGGTTGCCCGCCGGGAAAAAAAACTCGTCCGGAAACCCCATGGCCCGGCCGAGTTCCGGAACCTGCAACATGCGCAGCATCGGCGTCTCGCCCTCCCACGTCACCAGACCGAACCGGTCCAGTGTGGTGACCGTCCGCAACGGTCGGTCGAGTGACTGCCAGCCGCCGGCGCCGTCGGAGCCATAGTAGACGATCAGGAACGGGACCCGGCGTCCCAACGCCGCGATGGCCCGTTCGGCCCGCGCCAGGGTACCCGCTGCGCGCCGGCCATTGTCCAGGGGGCGTGAGGGCCATGAGTCGCCCGGCCGCAGGACTTGCTCTCTGGCGGTTGCGACCTGCCGTCCGATGGGAGGCAGTTCCTTCGGCGGCACGCGGTCCCGGTCGCACAGCAAAAAAAGCCGCCGCCGGTTCTGAGGGACACCAAAATCCGCCGCATCCAGGACGAGTGGCTCCACCTTGTAGCCCAGGCCGCGCAACTCATCCAGGAGTGGGGCGTATCCGCGCCATGATCGCATGTGCATGACGTTCTCGATGACAATCCAGCGCGGCGTCAGTACCCGTGCGTAACCCAGGACATGGCGCGCGGTCAGCAGGCTGTCCTCGTCTCCGGGCCGGTTTCCGCGCGCGCAGGTATGGCTCGTGCACTCGGGTGAGGCCAGGATCATCTGGATCTCCCCGGCCGCCTCGAGCACCGCCGGTTCGGGGGTTTCCGAGAGAACATGGTTCAAAGCCCGCGCGTGCGGGATGTTCGCCTGGTAGGCAGTAATCGCAACAGGTGCCTCGTCGACACCGCAGACCACATCGACCCCGGCCGCCCGTGCCCCGAGGCTGCTGCCGCCCGCTCCGCAGAAAAGATCAAGCGCACGGATTGTCATGGGATGGGCCTCGCACCTGCCCCTTCAGCGCGGACCCGGTTCGTCATTGCCCGCCCTCACTACCCGGGATGGCTCCGCCTTTCATGCTGCCTTCCAGCCAGTCTGCCAGGCGCGCCGCCAGGGCCCCTTCGCCACATAGCCCTGAACGTCTGGTCGCACACTCCCAGACAACAAGCACACGCCAGCCGTCCTCCATCAAAGAGCGGATGGCGGCCCGGTCCCGCTCCGCGTTGCCGTCAAGCTTCCGGGACCAGAACGCTGCATTGGTCTTCGGCACGTAGGCGAGGCGACAGCCCGGGTGCCGGTGCCAGAAACAGCCGTGGACAAAGATTGCGATCCGCCGACCCGGCATGACAATGTCCGGCGCGCCCGGCAGGTCCTTCCGGTGAAGGCGGTAACGGTAGCCGAGTTGTGTCAGGCAGCGTCTTACGACCCGCTCGGGCTTCGTATCCCTGCCCCGGATTCCGCTCATCATCCGGCTGCGGGTCTGCTGATCGACAATATCCACGGAAGAGCCTCCTCAGCGCACGTCCGGAATATCGTCCGCGACCGGCGGATACGAGGCCGCCGACACTGCGCTCCAGCATTCCGGCCGCTTGGCCCATTCCGAAATCATGCGCCCCTGGGCCGTGTCGTGAAGCACCGCGTTGACTTCGCGACCCCAGGCAGCGATCTGATCCAGAAGCTGGCGTGAGGGAGCCTGGACCATCCAGATACGCTCGAAGTCGATCCTGTCGCTCAGACGCGTCGCCATGACGGCGAGACTGTAGGCGATAACATTGGCCTGGAAGGCTTTGAACATGGGGCGCATCATCTTCTGGGCCGCCTTGAAGATGATAACCTGGGCGACCATGCGCCGGTAGGCCGCAACATCGGGCACGACCGAGTGGCCTGCCGCCTCTCTTTCGGACAGTTCGTCCATGAAGGCCTGGAAATTCTTCTGGGCACCGAGCGCTACGAGATGCGGACGTCCCGCCCAGATGTTCAGCACTTTCGCAAGGTCGGTCTTGGTGACCTTGCGGCTCGTGGGAATCGAGTCCTTCAGTTTCTTCAGGCGAGCTGGCGTCGTCCCTTCCCGAGCCAGCATAACATTGTAGCTTCCGGCGGCACGCTCGTAGAACCACCTGCTTGTGCCATCCGGACAGTACGTTGTCAGGGCGAGCTTTTCGACTTCGACATGGAATGGTCGATTGGCCGACAGGTCTGAAACCCGGACGGCGTTCTGGCTGTTGGCATAGCGAGAAATGTCTGCCACAAGCGCATCCTCGTCGACACCTTCCCGTGTGCGCAGGACCAGAATTTTGGCCGGGACACGGACCCGCCGGAGGTCGACAGAGGGGTCCTTTTTCTTCGTAAAATAGAGGGATGCCGTGGTCTGTCCCCCGTTGACGATCTGCATCCCGCGCAGCCAGTTGATGCCGGGTGTACCGTCCTCGGCACGCTCCAGCCCAAGTTCATCGACGATCAGCACAATGCCATTGTTGAAGGCCATGAACTTCTCGGGCTCGTGTCTGAGCGTATCCCGGATCCCCCTGTTGACCTTGCCCGTCGTGCTCAGGAATGAGCGGACGTTGGCTTCCAGAAGCCGGCCCCCATACCTGTCATAGACGTGGCGCAGGACCTCGCCGGGAAACACGGTCAGGGCGTAGTCGTATCCTTCCAGATCATTCGGAACGTAGACGCAGGGCAGAGGCGCTCCCGCAAGATCGGTCAGGTTGATGGCCACTTCGTCCCTTGGCTTGCCGGCCGACCAGTGTCGGAACAACCGCTCGATGTCCATGACCTCCAGTTGAATGGTTTTGCCCTGGACGTCCCGGTTCTTGAAGTTGCGGCTCTTCGCGATCCGGTCGGTGAGCACGTAGATCCGTATCTTGTCAAGACCGGCGTAGATATCGCGGAGGGTAACAACCAGTTCAAAGGCATCGTGGGAGGGATCCATACTTGACTGGAGGCGACCTTCGGCGGCCCGGGTGAGAAACCGGAGACACTGTTCCGCGGCCGCCTTTGTTTCGGAGTCCGGAATCGTTGCCACTTCGTCGACTTCGTCATAGAGACTCACAAACAGGTCGACTTCGCTCGCGTCCTCGGAGACGGCGAAACCGCTAAGCTTCAGGCGCGCGTTTCCAATCCGGGCTTCGTAATGGCAGGGAACCGGGTCGAAAGTCATGCCGATGTCGGCCATATGTTGCATGACCACTTCCGTGAAGACTGTCTCGGCATAGGGGTAAGGTCCTTCGGGGCCGTCGAGACGTTCGCCGATCCCGGCCCGCACGTCCGCCTGCGTCTGCCTCAGGAATTCCTCGACAGTCATATGCCTGTGGCTCCCACACAATAAAGGACTGTTTCCAGCGGTACGGCGGTCTGCCAAACCTCCCCCAGGCTGACCCTGTAATGGGCTTCGACCACACCCGCCGGAACGTCCGTGCGCCGCAACCGAGGAAATGTCCCGCTCACAGGAAGGAAGGTGACACCGGAAACGGCAAAGCGGCGTTGATAAAGATCCTCTGCTGCAGGTGGAAGCCCGGCCGCGATAAGAGCCGTTGCGAAACGCTCCGAAGTGCCCGAATTCTCCCCGAAACGCGCCGACATGCGTCGGACCCGCCCCGGCAGCGTTTCGCCCTCCGCCGTCACGATCAGCCGGATGGCGGCACAGAACAAGGCTGGCAGACGGGTTTCGTCGAACTGGTCGAGCCCCTTCACGCGCGCCGGAAACCCGGCGGACTCTGTCGTCGTTTTTGCTTCGATCGCGCCGTGATCCAGAACGAAATCGTGCAGACCACCGCGGCACCCCTGCCAGGCGTCCAGAACACGCGATGCGGAAACACCGGCAACGAGCAGCGTTTCCGCAACCGCAAGCTCCCCGAACAGGCCCTCCTCGTCCTGTGGATCCAGGATACCGCTCCGCCCGCGCTCCATGAAGTCCTGCCACGCCCGGACCCGACCGAGGAATCGAACCAGCCAGGCGTCCTCGGGACATGGGGCCAGATCGGTCAGAAGTGCCAGGACGTCGGATGCCATCCATGTGAACAGATCACCCTGACCTCCAGCCTTCCGGGCAAGCGCCAACCAGCTTTCTTCGCTTCCGGAAACGACCTGTCCCAGATTGGCTACCTGGAAGCCGTTGCCCTGCGGCAGGGACCGGTCGGGTGGCAGACGCACGGACCCAAACCCTACGAGCACGGCTTCCTCGTTGCCGGGCATCCGGCGCCCGGCGAGAACACGGTGGCGCAGAGGTCCGTCGAGCACGATGGTCCGCCATCCCGGTTCAGCGCCCGGGCCAGACAATGCATCCCAGGCGGCCCTCAGTCCGTCAGGATCAGTCGGCGGCACCATACTCCCGCTCCCACTCCTGCCAGAGGACGTTGTTGACCATGTATTCCACCTTCCGCCCCGCGTCACTGGCCGGGAAACTGATGGCCAGGGCCATGATTGTCGGTGTATCCGACGCAAAGCCATTCGTTTCAAGCGGTTCCAGCGGATACAGGAACATCACACCGCGCTCGGGATGGGCCGGAACGCCGTCTGCGCCAAACCCGCGAACCTGGCGGATGGCAGGCCCGGCCGGGAGGTTGGGCGGTGCCTGGTCCTCGCGCCTCGCCGGATCGGCCCGCCAGGCCTCCCGCGTCTTCTCCAGCGCGACCGCCCATGCCCGTTGATCCAGATCGATGGCCTCATCTCTCGGGGAAAGAACCCGTCCGATCGAGTATCTGTCCGGATGGCTGCCCTTCTCTGCACGCCTGATCCGTCTGACCGTGAGACCCGGAAGGACGGCGGCTGGCGAGCCTTCGCCGCCACCGATCAGGGCGACATGCCAGTGCGTGAGTTCGCCGGCGCCTGACATGCTTTCCACGAACTGCGCGAGCAGGGGACTGTTCACCTTATGAGCGTCCGGATGGGTTCTGTAGGAGCGCAGGAACTCGATAACGTCAGCCGCCGGCACCCCTTGCCACAGGTAACGTTGCGCCGGACCGCGATCTTCGCCGCTGTTTCGCCTTCCGGAAACGGCGTGGGGTGGGGCCTGACGCTGCAGGAGGCGCTGCGCGGCGGCGAGGTTTTCCGCGAGGATATGTTTGTCCCGGAACAGGGCAACGGTCTCGACGATCTGTCCGCTGAAGGACAGCATCAGAGATCGCGCGGTCCGCATCTTGAGACGCGAGGTCACCATCAGAACCGGGTGAGACTGGACCTTCAGGCCGTATTCGCGGGGCGTCGCACCGGCCGCCGCCATGAATTCGAACTCCTCGCGGAGTTCCTCGGATGCTTCGGCAATATGCCCGAACCATTCGTCCAGGTCGGGTGTCGTATACAGCCGGCAAAGGTCGAGATAGCCTGGCCGGTACCCGAACCACCGGCCCATCTGCATCAGTGTGTCGTACATTCGCGAGGCCCGCAGGAAATAGCTGACGCACAGGCCCTCCAGCGTGAGCCCACGCGCCAGTTTGTCGCCCCCGATGGCGATGACCTTAAGGCCTGTGGTGGCGCGATCCGTGTAGTCGAGGGCATCACGCGCCGTACCATTGATCTTTCGCACCTGAATGTCGGCGACCACATCGGGCAGGAGCGTTTCCAGTTCTTTCCATTCCGGCAGTTCTGGCGGGTCCCAGTTCCCCCCGTGCTCCGCAAACGCACTGGAGGTCGGCAGGTGGTCGCTCTCCCAGAGACGCCGCAGCCGCGCTAGAACGTCGGCGGAGCCGATGCGTCGCAGCAGTCGCTGGCGCCGGTGGCGGACGACAGCCTCCACCTGCCGGTGGACATGATCCTGACAGGTATTGAAGCGGGTCACGTGAACCAGCATCGAGGCGTGCTGGCGTCCCTGCCCACGGACGGCACGCGCTGCACAGGCCAGGATAAAGGCGTCGATGGCTTCTTCCAGTGAGGGCGGAGGACGATCCTGCCCCTCGAACAGGGGAACGTGGCCGTTACGATGCCTCGGCGGCATCCATCCGCCGCGCTCGTCCTCCGTGCTGGTGTCGAAAAGGGTACGGATCAGTGGCAGTCCCTCGCGGCGCCCGTCCTCGGTTTCCCGGCCGAAAATGCGAACCGGTCCGACATAGTTCGACGGGGCGGAGAGGTTGACGATGAAGGCCGCCGGAAACAGGTCCGGCCCGTTCTCAGGGGTCTCACCCTTCTCGTGGATGAAGATGTTGGCAAACGGGGTGGCCGTGTAGCCGACGTACGCCGACCTCTGAAAGGTGTGCAGCAGGCGCCGGACAAGGCGGTTGATGGCAGTCGGCTGATGGTCCGGATCGGGGTTGCCGTCACCGTCGAAGGCCTGGTCGCCCGTGTCGACGCTGGCATGGTCCGCCTCGTCATCGATCAGCAGCAGCGGCAGGTGGGTGACGATCGGGCGGCCGCTCTCGCTGGTGTTGGCGACATGGTTCCGGACCCAGCCAAGGAGCCGGTCCAGGACCGTCCTGTTCTTCTTGACGACGAACAGCCACGGGCGCTGTTCGGGGGTGATGCCCAGGCCGCGGGCGAAGGCCGTGTTGAAGTCACCGCGCTCGCCACGCCAGGTGGCGTTGTTTGGCCGGATCGCGGGATCACTGTCCCGATCACCCACGCCCACCGGAACCAGGACATCCCTGTTCTGGCCGGTCTCGAACCCAAGAAACCCCTCCTCCAGGCGGACCTGCGTCTGGGACCTGAGGTTGTTGTGCAAGCCGGCCAGGACGATGATGATCTTGTAACCGGCGTCGGCAGCCTTGCAGATCAGTCCAGTGTAGTGCCCGGTCTTGCCCGACTGGACATGGCCCACCACCAGCCCACGCCGATCCCACGGTTCGCTCCGCCGCGGATCCTCGAGCTGGCCGAGAACTGTATCCGTCGACAGGTCGAGACTGTCCACGGCGTTGACGGAAAGGCGTTCTTCCATCCAGTCGCGGTACCGCTGCCAGTATCGCCAGTCGACCTTGCGTCCGGCCGTAAGCCAGGCGACATGGCCTTCGTCGCTGACCAGGGTCGTGTCCGCGCCGATCCAGGTGCTCAGCCGGCGGATGAGTTCGGCGCGGGCTGCCTCGCGGTCGAGGCTTGCGCCCCAGGACGGCATCATGGCCAGCACCATGTCGATGTTTCGGTCGATCATCTCGGGCGTGACGGCCAGGCGGTCCTGTTCGGACAGCATGTCCTGGACCATGCGCACCACCTTGAACAGGATGTCGCGTGACGGCTCGGTCATCGGGGTGCGACGTCCTCGGGTGTGGATGTGTCGGCGTCCGTTTCCAGCGCGGCGACAAGGTCCGGATACTGGTGAAACGGATCGGTCTGCAGCAGGCGGCGGCGGGCCTCCGCCGGAGAGAGGCCGCGCGGACCGATAAGGTTGGCGTAGACTGTCCGCAGGACAGCCTGGACCGCGTCCGTGTCCTGGCCCTCGAAACGTGTGCGTGGCGTTTCCCGCTGTTCGGTCGTATCCAGCCAGATGCGAGCCACCGGGACAGTTTCCTCGATGACGCGCAGCATGGCACGGACATCGGCGATCAGCGGCTTTTCCGTCTCGAGCACGGCGCGGACGGCCGGATGATCGCGATCGATGCGGTAACGCACGCCGGCGGCCGTATGGTCTGCCTGCCACGCCTGCGCAACCGCGCCGGTGTGCCCGGGACGCACCGCCTTCCCCCTGTGAGCGAACACACGGCGGGCCCGGTGGCGAGCGTCCTCGGCAATGCTGGTCAGCCGCGGGCGCAGTCCGGCCGGAGGACGCGCCACGGCCTTGCGGATGTCAATGTGCCAGGCCGCGTCGGCGGCGTTGCTGATGTCCAGGCGGATCCGGGCCAGCCGGTGGGCTTCTTCCTTGGTCCAGGCGCGCCCGCTGCCCAGCCCCAGCCAGCTTCCGGACACCAGAAGGCGGTCATTGCGGTAGACGTAAAATCCCTGCTGCGCGGTCCAGCCGTCCGGTCCGGCGGCCCGCGCGTATTCTGCCGGGCTCAGGCGATCCTGGTGCGGGAGAACGTAGGCCCGCACACCGACCGGGGTTCCATCGGACGCCAGTCGCTCCGCCGGGGAGGCCCAGGTGGCCGGATGGCCGGACAGGAAGGGGTCCCAGGGCACCACGGGACAGCCGTTGAGGGTCAGAACAAGGCGCGGTGCCGGCCCGTCGAGAAAGCGGTGGAAAACCATGCTCAGATGCCGTTCGACGGCATCCAGAAGATCCAGCAGATCCTGTTCCGTAAAGGCCGGCGGGATCATCCGGTCCAGGCAATCCCAGAGAACCAGTGTGCCCTGCGGCCTGTCGTCGAGCAGCAGCGCAAGCCGGTCGGCCGAGGCGGGGTCCGGTCCCTCAAGAAGGCGCCAGTCCTCGCCACCGCTGGCCTGAATCGCGTCGAGGTCCCAGCGCAGACAGGCCCGCGGCGCGCCCGCCGTCCGGGACGCTACCGTCAGCCGGCGGCCCTGAGAAAACGAAGCCGTCTTCAGCCCCAGACCGAACCGGCCGAGATCGGTCCGGGCACGGGTCATACGGGGATCGCGGTCGCCCAGGCGCATGGCCCGCTCCAGGGCAGCGTCGTCCATGCCACAGCCATCGTCCAGGACGGCAACGCAGCTTTCCGGCCCCGCCCAGTGCGCAACGATGTCGACCCGACCCGCCCCGGCGGAAATGCTGTTGTCGACCAGGTCGGCCAGGGCGGTGGCAGGGCTGTACCCGAGCCCTCGCAGCGCTTCTGTCATGGCACCGGCGCGCGGTGGAACGATGCGGCCGCCCTGATGATCACGACGCCCGGTCACTCGAGAAACGCCCTGAGCGGGCGGGATCTGGCAGGGTGGGACAACCGGCCCAGAGCCTTCGCCTCAATCTGCCGGATACGTTCGCGGGTTACACGCCAGGATTGACCCACCTCTTCGAGTGTCATCGCCTCGCCGTCCAGCAAACCGAACCGCAGACAGATGACCTCGCGCTCTCGCGACGAAAGGTCTTCAAGACTGGCCCACACGGCTCGTCGCAGCGCGGCCTGCATGGCCAGGTCCTCAGGATCCGGCGCGTCCAGGGGCAGATGGTCGGCGATGTCCGCCTGGTCCGGTGCTTCAAGACGCACCGGCTCTTCGACGACGGACAATGCCCTGATCACGGCCTCGGTGGGTGTCCCCAGCGAAATCGCGAGGTCCGTCGGTGTCGGCGGCTGCCTCGTGAGAGAAAGCCTGTTGTATTCGCGTCTCACCTTGTTGCACCAGTCGTGCATGTGGACCGGCAGACGGATGGTGGACGCCGTGTCGGCGATAGCGCGCGACATGCTCTGGCGAATCCACCAGACGGCGTAGGTCGAGAACTTTGCGCCCGCATCGGGATCAAACCGTTCAGCGGCGCGCATCAGGCCGATCAGCCCCTCCTGCACACGGTCAGCGTAAGGCAGACGCCCGTATCGCCTCGCCTGCCAGAGCACCAGACGCATGTTGGCGATCACTAGGCGGTCGCGCGCATGGCCCGTCTTTTCCTTTGCAGCCGCGAGCGTGCGACCAGCATCGGGCACATCCGGATCGCGCAAGGCCGCTGCCTCCATCCGCTCCACCATGGCTGCGGTCAGGCCGAGCGCATGCAGGGCGTCGGTCACGTGCCGGGCCAGTGCGTCCGCCTTGTCCGTGCCGCGTGCCAGGACCATTGCGCGCCCGGCACGGACCAGATCCCGGATCGCTTCGACGAAGGCCGATGCATCGCCGGTACCGTTGCCGTGACTGCCGGACCCGGCCTGTTCGACGGCCGACGAGAGGGCGACAGTACCTGCCCCGATTGCCCCGGCAGTTTCAGCCAGCACATCCAGAGCAGCCGGGCTCCAGGCCAGCGCGGCATATCGGGCGCGGCGGGCGGCGGCCACGTCGGCGCCAATAGCGGCTTCCTCAGCCCCGTCCAGCAGACGGTGGGTCGAGGCTTCCACAACCAGAGGCGTCAGGGGATCCACGTGGGCGCCGGTGAGAGCATGCAGGAAGCGCATGGCCTCCCGGATCGTGGCCGCTTCATCATCGTCGGCCGCATCCGCCAGAAGTGCCGGCTGACCGAGTCCAGTGTCGTCATCGTCGGCGAATGGATACTCCTCGGCACGGATACCAAGCTCACACAGAACCAGCACCAGGGCTCGTTGAACGTCGGGGTCGGCATGGCCGGCATCATCACCGCTAACCGGGCAGCACGCTTCGACCGCAGCCGGCGCGACCGAACCTTCTCGCAAACCCCGAAGCAACAGGGCCCGCACGGCCGTCCCGGCATCCTCACTCCTCAGCCAGCCCGCCAGACCGCGACCGGTTGAGGTGGGTGCGTCCGGCAAGTCTATGTCGACATCGGTCCAGCCGGAGTCGCGGGTGACCGGCGCGTGCCTGGTCAGGGCGGACTGCGCGGTCCGTGCTTTTACGAGCAGGGTACGGTCGTCAGCGGGCCTGACCGGTTCGGGCTCGGGCTCCCAGCCAGAGTCAGCCAGTTCGTTGTCCAGACCGTTTTCGGAGCCGTCGTCCAGGGGCCCCTTTGTGTCATCTTTCCCGTCCGGTACCCCGTCCCAAAGGCTGGGGGGCGGGTCATCACCTGCCAACATTTTCAGCGGGTTCGACGGTTGTGGTTCCGGGACCGGCGCTTCGCCGGAGGCGCCTGGCCCGTCTGGAGGCAACGCCGACAGCAAAGCGGCGAGGCTGGTATGGCCAGCGTCCCGCGCCATGCAGGCCGCCGTACGCCCGTCCCTGTCCCGTCGCACCGGGTCGGCGCCAGCTTCAAGCAGCAACCGGCAGACCTCCGTATGGCCCTTGATCGCCGCCAGCATCAGAGGGGTACGGTCCCGGGCGTCCCGGCCGTCAACATCAGCGCCTCGCGTCAGGTTGAAGCGGACCAGCGTGATCGACCCCTGCTTCAGCGCGGCCCTGAACAGTGGCGAGAGACGCCTGCAGACGGTCTGTCTCGGGTCGTTCATGTGCGAGCCTCGGGGCAACACGTCCTTCTTCTCCGCCGGAGACGGTACGCTGGCGTCGGCGCCCCACTTCACCCGCCACTCAAGAGACGTCCCGGACCTGCACCGACAGCGCCAGCACGGACCCTTGATCCTTTACTCGCGCCATCTTCCAGCACGCATCGTCACATTCACGCTCATTGATGACAGCAGCGGTCACATCGGACAAGGGACGATGATGTCAAGCTTGACGGCGAACGCCTGTGGAGACAGTGCAGATCATCGATGAAAGCCCGGCGGAGGACCGCCGACGCTGGAACGGCATGGCGCGCACGCTCATGCCTGAGTGGCGGAGCACCATCTGCGAGGGAGGGGGGCATCGTGTGCCGGAATGTGCGAAGGACTCGGGACGG
>JANQGN010000036.1 GCA_028277295.1 Rhodospira sp. | reverse complement strand
CTGCCCGAGCCTTGTCCGCATCGTCCCGGCACTCTCGCCGGGATCGGAGCGGACGGACGATGCCATGACCCCCACCAAGCTTCTGATCGGCCAGATCCTTGTCGTCTTCGCCATCGTCATCCTGGGTGTGTGGGCGGCCACGCAATGGGCCGCCCATATGCTCGGCTATCAGGCCCAACTGGGCGAACCGTGGTTCGTGCTGTTCGGCTGGCCGGTCTATCCGCCCTGGGCGCTGTTCGTCTGGTGGTTCGCCTTCGAGGCCTATGCGCCGGAGGTGTTCGACGCCGCCGGGCTGCTGGCCGGCATGAGCGGCTTCATGGGCGCGGCAGCGGCCATCGCCGGATCCCTGTGGCGGGCGCGCCAGGGACGCATGGTGACCACCTACGGCTCGTCGCGCTGGGCCACCCGCCGGGAGGTGGAGCGGGCCGGCCTGTTCCGCCCCGCCGGGGTGTTCCTCGGCCGGCTTGGTCCCCGCTACCTGCGCCACGACGGCCCGGAACACGTCATGGCCTTCGCGCCCACCCGCTCGGGCAAGGGCGTGGGGCTGGTGGTGCCGACCCTGCTGTCCTGGACCGGCTCGGCCGTCATCCACGACATCAAGGGCGAGAACTGGCAGCTCACCGCCGGCTGGCGGTCGCGCTTCTCGCACTGCCTGCTGTTCAACCCGACCGATCCGCGCTCGGCCCGCTACAATCCCCTTCTGGAGGTCCGCAAGGGACCGCACGAGGTCCGCGACGTCCAGAACATCGCCGACATCCTGGTGGATCCCGAAGGGGCGCTGGAGCGGCGGAACCACTGGGAGAAGACCAGCCATGCGCTTCTCGTGGGTGCCATCCTGCATGTGCTTTACGCCGAGGAGGAGAAGACCCTGGCCCGGGTAGCGACCCTGCTGTCCGACCCCCGGCGCGGCTTCGCCCGCACCCTGCACCGCATGATGACCACCAACCACCTGGGCAACGAGGTCGAGCCGCGCGCGCATCCGGTCGTGGCCTCCGCCGCGCGCGAGGTTCTGAACAAGTCCGACAACGAGCGCTCCGGTGTGCTGTCCACCGCCATGTCATTCCTGGGCCTGTACCGGGATCCCACCGTTGCGGCGACCACCGCCGCCTGTGACTGGCGCATCGCCGACCTGGTGGACGCCGCCCGGCCGGTCTCGCTCTACCTGGTCATCCCGCCCTCGGACATCTCGCGCACCAAGCCGCTGGTGCGTCTGGTGCTGAACCAGATCGGCCGCCGCCTGACCGAGCGCCTGGAGGGCGATCCGACCAAGAGCCGCCGCCACCGCCTGCTGATGATGCTCGACGAGTTCCCCGCCCTCGGCCGGCTGGACTTCTTCGAGACCGCGCTGGCCTTCATGGCCGGCTACGGCATCCGCGCCTACCTGATCGCGCAGAGCCTCAATCAGATCTCCAAGGCCTACGGCGAGAACAACGCCATCCTGGACAACTGCCATGTCCGCATCGCCTTTGCCTCCAACGACGAGCGCACGGCCAAGCGGATCTCCGATGCCCTGGGCACGGCCACCGAACTGCGGGCGCAGCGCAACTATGCCGGCCATCGGCTGGCGCCGTGGTTGTCACAC
>JANQGN010000032.1 GCA_028277295.1 Rhodospira sp. | reverse complement strand
TGGCTGATCTCCCCGGTCGCCGCCGTCTGCTCCTCCACCGCCGATGACACCGCCACCGTGATCTCGTTGATCTCGCCAATCACCGTCACGATGCCCTGGATGGCCTCCACCGCGTCCCGGGTGGCCGACTGCATGCCGCCGATCTGCCCGGCGATGTCCTCGGTCGCCTTGGCCGTCTGATTGGCCAGGGTCTTAACCTCGTTGGCCACCACCGCGAAGCCCTTGCCCGCCTCGCCGGCCCGCGCCGCCTCGATCGTCGCATTGAGCGCCAGAAGGTTGGTCTGCTTGGCGATGTCGCTGATCAGGTTGACGACCTCGCCGATCTTGTCGGCCGCCTGGGCCAGGCCATGGATACGCTGGTTGGTGGTCTCGGCCTGTTGCGCGGCCCGGTGGGCGATCTCCGAGGCGCCGTTGACCTGGCGGCTGATCTCGCCGATAGAACTGGCCATCTCCTCGGCCGCCGCCGCCACCGCGTCCACGCTGCTGGAGGATTCCCGCGAGGCCGTCGAGGCGGCCTCCGCTCCCTGTTCGGTGGACTCCACGGCGGCGGCCATCTCGCTGGCCACGCCGTGCATGGTCTCGGATTGCCGCTGCACGATGGCGATGGCGCTCCGCACCTCCTCGTCCAGGGCGTTGGTCAGGGCGAACATCTCGGTCTTGACGCGCCGCGCGTTGCGCCGGTGGGCCGCCTCCTGCTCGGCCTGCAGGGCCTCCATCTTCTGGCTGTTCTCCTTGAACACCTGCACGGCATTCGCCATGCCGCCGATCTCGTCTCCACGGTCCGTGCTGGGAACCTCGGCGGCGAGATCGCCATCGGCCAGGCGGCTCATGACGGTCTGCAGGGTTGACACCGGCCGCGTCACGATACCGCGCAGCAACACATGCAACAGCGCCATCAACCCCGCGACAATGGCGAGCGCCACCCCGGCCACGGTGAGGGCGGAGGCCATGGCCTCGGCCTTGATCAGGGCACGGCTCCAGCCAATGATCAGGGTGCCCACCCGCGCCGAGTCGTTGCCGAAGGTGATCGGCGCGGCCACCAGAAGGTGACTGCCAACGTCGGTCGCCGTGACGGCATCCACGGCGACGTGCGCGGCGACGTCGATCGGCGCGGCCCCGAGCGCATCGGAATCGTACGCGGCGACGATCGCGCCATCCTGGTCGGCGACCCGCAGCGACGAAATGGTGGATCCCTCACGAGACACCTGCGGCAAAAAAAACTGTTCCAGGGCCTTGGACTGATTGAATTTGACCGCCGCCCCCATTTGCAGGGACATGAGATCGGTAATCTCGCGCGCCGCCTCGTCCGACAAATCGATCATGGCCTCGGTTTGCACGTTGACGGCGAACAGAATCAACCCCCCCAGCAACACGCTAATAGATGCCGCTATCGCCGACGTAATTTTACGGCCTATCGTCCAGGTATTCCTATGTTTTCCCCGCCCTGCGCCAGGTTTTTCTTCCTTTTGCATTGCACTATTCGAAACGGTCCCAGTTTCTACTTGAGACGTCATGGCATACACCATTACAATAGCTCCTCGCGCAATCGCGACCCGGAGTCACTGTGGTTGGACGTTGTCTGGGAGAGTCCCCGGATCTCGCCAGGGCGTTTTCGGCGCCCATAGACTCACCGAAAACACTCTAGTGTTTTGATATTGAAGCAAGTGATCGTCGCGATCCGGTCCGGATCGCCCGGGGATTTGCTCTCGGCCAGATCATGCGCGTCCGCGGTGGACCGGAACGAGGACGGTCCCAATCCGCATGGACGGGGACCGTCGCCCTGGGCTTGTCCTATTCGATAACCGTGGCCGTACTCAGCATTTGGAAGGGAATATCGACGCCCAAGCGCTGCGCCGTGGACATATTCAAATATAGAATGGGCGTATCGTCGGTTCCCACGGGGATCTCCGCAATGGGTGTCTTGTCGACCACGACCTGAATCAAACGATCCGCCAACATACGCCCGAGCTTATGGTCGTCGGCCACATAGCCGGCGAGAACACCATCCTTCACCGGCTTACCGGTAAACGTGAAGACAGGCGTATCACCCGCCGCCTCGACCGCCGCGGCACCATTGTCGATGGTCAGGCGGGTGTTGCTCAGCAGGAAGGCCGAATAGCTGCCGACACCGGCGCTGATGGCGTCCCGCATCTCGTCGACGGTCATGACCTTCGCGACATCACACTGCAGGCCCAGGCTTTCGCATGCCTTGAGGGTACCGGCCTCCTCGATCGGCGCGCCGGAGTGGTCCGTCTGCACAATCAGCAGCATTGACGTCGCGTCGGGCAGGATCGTCATGAAGCTTTGCAACGGCACGTCATGGGGAATGAAGTACGTCACGCCAGTGATGTTGCCTTCCGGCCGATCCATGTTCTGAAGCACACCGAGGGACGGCGGATGATTGCCGCCACCGATCAGCGTGGGAATGCTGGTGGCATGCTCGGCCAGAAGAAGGCTGCCGTTGGAGCGCAACACGACCATGGCGTCCTTGGTCGCGTCGAAGTCCTCGACGGCCGCTGTCAGGGCCGCCTTGTCCTCCAGGGGACCGCGAATATCGAGGACGATGTCCGGCGCCGCCGCCGCCATGCGTTCCTTGAACCCGGACATCACGCGATCCGTCATGCCGGAGGCCCCTTTCCAGGTCACCCCAACGTCGATGGCCCAAACGGGCTGCGCGGTCGCCGCCGCCATCAGGGTGACCAACCCGAACGTCGCGAAGAATAGGCGTTTTGTAGACATATAAACCTCCAGATGACATACCCACCGACGGCCTTGAAAGACGAAAGACCGATGGACGGCTTGACCTGCGTTCGCCCCCGGCACGATGCCGATGTGACTCCCCCGACTCTTGAGCGGATGCTGGACCAGCAGCACGCCAACGACACCGTCGGCCTCTATTATAGGGTGTCCATAAACACGCGCTCACGGATTTGGACAGAAACGGTGTTCCGCGAAACCCGTTTTTTGCTCCCCTTTCAATTAATGATGCGAATGTGTTTAGATTTGGTTAAAGACATGTTTTATGATCGCTTAAACCGTTTTAATTGAAAAACAGCTCTATTCTTGTTCTTTTCTACGCGCGAATTGACAACTAAAAATTTTAATCCTGATCTGACAATCATAGACCTTTACCAAGAGTCGTCAGGTCCCCGCGCTTCACTGCCCCGCGGTATCCCCACTCCTGGTTTGGCGTCGCTCTGGTCCGACAGGCCAGAACGCGCCGGTTTCTGTGGAGTCGAGACACGCGTCTTCTGGCTTGTCATGGATGCCCCGGGGTCATGGCGCATGCGGTGGGCGCCGGGACCCGGGTCCGCGGGCCGTCCTTGGCAAGCGCGACGCGGCCCGCCCGGGTCTCGCGCGGCTGCGCGGTGCTCTTGCCACGCGCCCTGACGATCCCGGCCGCACGCCGGCCGAATCCATTGCCGCTGATCTATGGGACGCATAGAAACAGTCGAATTGATGACCTCCTTCGGTGCGCTACGATACGCCAAGAATCGGCGTCCACTCACCGACAGGAGCCTTTCAATGTCAGCGAAGAAATACGATGCCGGAGTCAAGGAGTACCGCGAGACATACTGGACTCCGGACTACGTCCCGCTCGACACCGACCTGCTTGCCTGCTTCAAGATCACACCCCAAGCCGGCGTTCCCCGTGAAGAAGCCGCCGCCGCCGTGGCCGCCGAATCCTCCACCGGCACCTGGAGCACCGTGTGGTCTGAGTTGCTGACGGACATGGAGTACTACAAGGGCCGCGCCTACGCGATCGAGGACGTGCCCGGCGACCCGGAGTGCTTCTACGCCTTCGTCGCCTATCCCATCGACCTGTTCGAGGAGGGCTCCATCGTCAACGTCCTGACCTCGCTGGTCGGCAACGTCTTCGGCTTCAAGGCGGTCAAGCACCTGCGCCTGGAGGACATCCGCTTCCCGCTGGCCTACGTCAAGACCTGCATGGGGCCGCCCAGCGGCATCCAGGTG
>JANQGN010000031.1 GCA_028277295.1 Rhodospira sp. | reverse complement strand
ATCTCCCCGGTCGCCGCCGTCTGCTCCTCCACCGCCGATGACACCGCCACCGTGATCTCGTTGATCTCGCCAATCACCGTCACGATGCCCTGGATGGCGTCCACCGCATCGCGCGTTGCCGACTGCATGCCACCGATCTGCCCGGCGATGTCCTCGGTCGCCTTGGCCGTCTGATTGGCCAGGGTCTTGACCTCGTTGGCCACCACCGCGAAGCCCTTGCCCGCCTCCCCGGCCCGCGCCGCCTCGATCGTCGCATTGAGCGCCAGAAGGTTGGTCTGCTTGGCGATGTCACTGATCAGGTTGACGACGGCGCCGATCTTGTCGGCCGCCTGGGCCAGGCCCTGGATGCGCTCGTTGGTGGTCTCCGCCTGGCTGGCGGCCCGGTGGGCGATCTCCGAGGCGCCCGAGACCTGGCGGCTGATCTCGCCGATGGAACTGGTCATCTCCTCGGCCGCCGCCGCCACCGCGTCGACGCTGCTGGAGGACTCGCGGGACGCGATCGAGGCCGCCTCCGCCCCCCTCTCGGTGGACTGGACGGCGGATGTCATCTCCAAGGAGGCTTCGTGCATGGCCTCGGCCTGCTTCTGTACAACACCGATGGCGCTCCGCACCTCCTCGTTGAGGGCATTGGTCAAGGCGAACATTTCCGTCTGAACCCGGCGCGCGTTGCGCCGATGAGCCGCCTCCTGCTCGGCCTGCAGGGCCTCGATCTTCTGGCTGTTCTCCTTGAACACGGCAACAGCCGCCGCCATGGCGCCGATCTCATCCTTGTGGTCCTGGGCCGGGATCTCCACCGTGTAGTCCTTGTTGGCCAGACTGCGCATGGCCTCGGTCATGGCCTTGACCGGCCGGGCGATACCGGCCGCGATCAGCAAGGCGGCGGCGGTCCCCAGAACCAGGGCCACGGCGGCGAGCACCAGGGTGATGGTGATGGTGGTTCCGATGTTCTGTTCGGCCTGCGGTCCCAACTCGTCCTGACGGCCCTTGACCTGCAGTTTGAACGCCTCGACCTGATCGGCGACGCGCGGCCCGATCACGTCGAGAGTGTTCACGATGATGTCGTTGCGCGCGACGATGTGGTCGTGTGCCGCATCAAAGGCGTCGCGATAGGCGGCGACCAGGTCCTGGGCCTGCCGGACCAGGCGGCGCCGATCGGGGTCCTCCAGCCGGCCCAGCAACTCTTCGAGCCCGCCTTGGGTATCCGTCAACTCGTGGGTGGCGCGATCATAGGCATCCTTGTCGTTTCTCTGCAAGAATCGATAGGCATACAGGCGTGCCAGCAGCAGGCTGCGCATGGCCAGACCCGCGAAGAAAGCCGCCTCCGCGTCGCCGGCATCGTAGGCACTGCGCATGACATCGGTCATGGCCTGTTCGGCGGCCGGCCCCTTTTCGTCCATCACGGCGACGACGGCGTTGCGAGAGTCCTGAAGGGCCGTCACCCGATCGAAGGCCGTGGTGTATTCGGTCACCTCGCCACGGACCTGTTCCAGCATGGTCCGTCGCCGCTGGTCGACGATGAGGGCCAGGGTGTCCGTGATGAATTCCTGGGTGTTCGCGGCCCGCTCTTCAACCTGACCGATGGCGGCCTGATCGCCGCGAATGATGAAGTCCTTTACGCCCATGCGGGTCAACAGCATGTTGGCCTGTACGCGCCCAACCTCGTTGGCCGACCGGGCCAGCCCCCGGTATTCCGAAAAGAGAGAGCCGACGTTGAACAACGCAAAGACGGCGACGGCACCGAGGATCAGCAGTAACGTCAGAACGATGCCAAACCCTCCGTAGAGTTTGCTGCCGATCCTGATAGACTTCAACATGTCGGGTTCCCCTTGAACAGATCGCACCGGCTGGCAACGCTCGCATTTTGCCGGCCTCTTGCCGACGACGGACGCGCGGGCCTCATCGGTCTCGGTCCACGTCCCCGCCCGCCCCCGCCGTTTTCTGAGGATGGAACGCACTGAGCGTCGGAACACGGAAGGCCGCCATTAATACGAGATGCACTATAAGGCGAAAAAGCGATGGATAAGGGCCTCTGGATACCATTCTGCCCTCCGGGGGCATGGCGGGTGGGGGCTGGTCCAGAGCGGAAGGTCATCATAACCCTAGAGCAAATCCCGAGCGATCTGGCACAGATCGCGACGACGATTTTCTTGAAAAACAAGACGTTATAACATGTTGGGCGATTCAGAAATCACGCAACATGCTCTCGTGACATCAACGATGCGGAGGCACGCCCCCCGCAGAGCCGAATCGCCGCCATTCGACCTTTCCTGAAACGGCCCAGACAAAAGTACACTCGGACTTGGAAAATATACATGACGAGGGGATCGGCGCCAACACCAAAGAAGAACGAGACAATCCGCCGCAGGCCATCATGGATCTCTGGCGGGTAAAAAAGGGCCTTTTGATCCGGCACCGTATTTCTATTTCATTCATATCATCCCAATCGACTCTTAACTGAAAACAGCTAGAGCCACAACCCAATTCAACCCAAAGTTAATGCGTCTGGTCGCCGGATTGACACGGACGCTTTACCGACTTCGCCAGACTCGGCACCAGCCCTATGCCCACGGCAGACTGTCCCCAAGCATGGCATGGCGAGAGCCGCGTGGTGGAGCGGGCCGGTCGTTAACGCCCGGATCGGCGATCCTGTCTCGCGTGTGCCGATGGCCACCGGGTTCATGCTCGAGCGGTGCCGCGCCGGCCAACAAAGCCCTCGAAGGCGCGCACCTCGGCTTCGCTCATGTCCAGCCGGATGTGGGTGGCGGCGTCTGTCCGGGCGACGATGACGCCCTGCAGGCACCCCACGTCCGGGATGTCGATGCCGAAGCTCTGC
>JANQGN010000112.1 GCA_028277295.1 Rhodospira sp. | reverse complement strand
CCCGCCCCAGATGAGCTGCTGGGTCTGGGCGAAGAACTCCACCTCGCGGATGCCGCCGCGCCCCACCTTGACGTTGTGGCCCTCCACCGCCACCACGGCATGGCCGCGCTGGGCGTGGATCTGGCGCTTGATGGCGTGAATATCCTGAATGGCGTTGAAATCCAGCGACCGGCGCCAGACGAAGGGGCGGATGATCTCCAGGAAGCGGAACCCGGCGTCCCGGTCGCCGGCCACGGGGCGGGCCTTGATCATGGCCGCCCGCTCCCAGTTCTGGCCCAGGCTTTCGTAGTAGAACTCCGCCGCCTCGGTGGACAGCGCCAGCGGCGTGGAGCCCGGATCGGGCCGCAGGCGCAGGTCAACGCGGAACACGTAGCCGTCGCCGGTGCGCTCGTCCATCATGCGCACCAGGTCGCGGGTCAGTCGCACCATGGCCTCGCGCGTCGCGTGCTTGCCGCGATAGTCCAGCCGCGCTTCCTCGAACAGGACGATCAGGTCGATGTCCGAGGAGTAGTTCAACTCTCCGGCCCCCAGCTTGCCCATGCCGAGGATGAACAGGCCGCAGGCCCGGGTTGGCGTCTCGGGGTGGGACAGCACCAGGTCGCCCTTGTCGTGCAGGCGGCGCAGCAGCACGGCGCAACACAGGTCCAGCGCCTGCTCGGCCAGGGCCGACAGGGCGTTGGTGACCCGCTCCAGTGACCACAGGCCGAGGATGTCGGCCACCGCCGTGGTCAGGGCCACGCGGCGCTTGGCCACCCTGAGGGCGCGCATGACGGGGGTCGGGTCGGCGATCCCATCGGCGGCCGCGTGCATCGCCGCCAACGCCGCGTCGAAGGCCGCGTCCGGTCCCTCGACCGCCAGGCGGCAGAGCCACGCCGGGTCCTTGAGCGCGCAGGCGGTCAGGTAGGGGCTGTTGCCGAACAGGCCATTCAGTAGCGCCCGGCCCGGCCCGGCCTCCGCCGCCAACGCCCGCATCGCCGCTGCCAGGGCCCCGTCGTCGGTCAGGTCGGCGGCTTCCACCCAGCGCTCCCGCCCGCGCGCCGCGCGGTCCGGATCGGCGGGGCGCGGCGGTGTTCCAGGAAGGGCCGCGAGGGTCGCCAAGGCATCGGCCTGTGTCATATCTTCTCCATAATCGCCCGCGCACATGACCACGGGGTCTGCCCGGCGGTCTCCGGTCGCGGGTCTAGAAAACCGCCCGTCGTCCTCATGGTCAAGGTGGAGCACCGGTGGTCCACGGTCACGCGTTGCGGGCGTCGCTGCGGGCGCTTGGGTTGATATTCGCCGCCGGCCTGGTGGCGGTGGTGGCCGTCGCCTGGACGCTGGCGCGCGGGCCGGTGGCCGTGCCGCCGCTGCGCCCGGTGATCGAGCGGGCGCTGGACCGGGCCCTCGCCGCCGCCGGGGTGCCGCTGAGCGCCCGGGTGGGCGGGGTGGTGCTGGCCTGGCAGGCGGACGAGGAAACGGCCGGCCTGGAAGTGGATCTGCTGAACACCCGCCTGACCGACGGTGATGGGCGCATCGTGGCGCGTCTGGGCACGGTGGCGGTGGATCTGGACCCCGGGGCCCTGGTGCTGGGCGAGGTGACCTTGACGGCGCTCACCCTGGTCGGCCCTGATCTGCGGTTGTCGCGCGCGGCGGATGGGGCGGTGTCGCTGGACCTGGCGGGCCTGGCGGCCGGGGTGTCTACGACCGGCGCCGGCCCGCATCCCGATCTTGCCCCCGATCCGGCGGTTCTCCCGGCCGACCCGGACGCGCTTCTGGCCGAGGTCCTGGAGACCTGGGCTGTTCTCGCGGATATGGGATTTGCCGTGCGGGACGCGCGGTTGTCGGTGACCGATCAGGCGGACGGCCGCGTGGTCTCGGTGTCCGCCGAGCGCCTGCGCCTGCGCCCCCAGGGCGCGGCGTTGCTGCTGGAAGGGACACTGGCGCTGTCGGGTGGCGGGGACGTCGCGCCGGCCAGCATGGATATCGCCGCGCGCCACCGGCCGGGGGAGGACCTGGCGACTCTCATGGTGGTTCTGCGCGACCTGGATCCGGCGCGCCACCTGGCCGCCCATCCCGGGCTGGCGGCCCTGGGCGACTGGCGCCAGCCGCTGTCCGGCACGTTGGCGGTCGACCTGGACCTGCCGGCGCTCGCCGCCTGGGCCGTGGGCCGCGCCACCGTGCCGGGGGCGCCGTTGCGCTTCGCTCACCTGTCCCTCAGCGGTGGCCCCGGGCAGGTGACCCTGCCGGCCCCCGTGGGCCGCGACTATGCGCTGCGTGGGCTGGCGGTGGAGGCCACCCTCTACGCCGGGGCCGAGACCCTGGACGTGACACGCCTGACACTCGACCTGCGCGGCGCTACCCTCGCCGCCACCGGACGTCTTGAGGGGCTGCTCGCGGGCGCCCCGCGCGCGACAGCCAAGCTGGCCCTGTCGCCGATGCCGGTGCCGGCGCTGCTGTCCCTGTGGCCGGGCCGCCTGGCCCACGGGGGCTACGCGTGGATCGGCGGGAACGTGGCCGACGGCGGCGTGGGGGCGAGCCGCTTCACGGTGTCGCTGGCGGGCGCCGACTGGGGGGCGCTGGCGGTCACCGCGCTGGCGGGGGAAGCCCGGGCGGAGGGCCTGACGGTACGCTATCTGGGCGACCTGCCACCGGCCACGGGCGTCGCCGGGCGGCTTACCTTCGGCCTCGACGCCATCGACATCGACCAGATCACGGGCGCCGTGGGGCCGCTGTCCGTGCGCGACGGGCGCCTCACCATCACCGACTTCGACAAGGACTTCGAGCGCGCCGACATGCGCTTCCGCATCGACGGCCCCCTGCCGGCGGCCCTGGCCCTGATCGATCACCAGCCGTTGGGCTATGCCGAGGCGGTGGGCATCGATCCGTCGCGGGCGAGCGGACGCGCCGACACCACGCTGACCGTCGCCTTGCCGCTGATCAAGGATCTGGACCTGGAGGCGGTGACCATCGGCGTCGAGGCGCGCGCCACCGGCGTTGGCCTGCCCGGGGTGGCGCTGGGGCAGGACCTGGAGGGGGGGGATCTGTCCCTGACCCTGGACAACGCTGGCATGGACGTGACCGGGCAGGCCCGCCTGGGCGGGGTGCCGGCAACCCTGGACTGGCGTGAAGAGTTCACCGACGGGGCGGCGTTCGATCGCCGTTACACGGTGCGGGGGCGGGTGGATACCGCCGGCCGGGCGCGGTTCGGCCTGGACGGACCGCCGTTCGCGCTGCCGTGGATGGACGGTCCCGCCGACGTGGATCTGACCTATACCGAAAGCGCGGGTCAACCGGGCCACCTGGAGGCCCAGGTGGATCTGACGCCCACGACCCTCGCCGTGCCGGCCATGGGCTGGCGCAAGCCGCCGGGCGTCGGCGGCCGGGTGAGCGTCGATGGCCGCTTTGACGATCAGGCAATGACCATCGGCTTCGATCTGATGGCCGTGCCCGATCAGGCGTCGGTGGCCGGCGAGGCGCGCCTGAGCGCCGCCGGGGATCTGCGCAGTCTCACCCTGTCGCGGCTGCGGTTGGGCCGGACCGATGTGCGCGCCGAGATCGTCGCGCCTCGGGCCGCGCGCGATCCCTGGCGGGTGGCGCTGACCGGGCCGGTGCTGGATGGGACCGCGCTGCTGGAGGACGGCGACGAGGACGAGGAGGACAAAGAGGACAAGGAGGACACGAACACGGACAAGGAAGATAGTGGCGGGGCGGCCTCGCCGGCCGCCGGCGATGCGGAGGCCCCGGGGCCGCCGCTGGACGTCAGCCTGGATGTGCGGCACCTCCTGCTGCCCGGCGACATCACCCTGGAGACCGCGCGCGTGGGCGTCGCCCGCGATGCCGCCGGGCGCTGGCAATGGGCCCGGGTGAACGGACGCATCAACGGCGGCCCGCCCGTGAGCCTGCGCCTGGAGCCGATGGCCGACGGGCCGCGCCGCTTTACCCTGACCGCCGACGATGCCGGCGCCGTGGCCCGCGCCCTGGACATCAATCGCGCCCTGAGGGGGGGGCGCTTCACCCTGACCGGCACCCTGGACGATGCCGGCGTGGCGCGGGGCCGGCTGGAGGCCACCGACCTGTTCCTCGCCGAGGCTCCGGTGTTGGTGCGGCTGCTGGCCGTGGCCTCCCTGACCGGCATCCTGGAGGAGTTGCAGGGAGAAGGGCTGTCGCTGTCCACCCTGGTGGTGCCCTTCACGTATGAGGCGCCGGTGCTGACGCTGCGCGACGCGCGGGCCAATGGCCCGTCGCTGGGCTTGACCGCCAGCGGCACGCTGAACCTGGAGGCCGACACCCTGGATCTGGAGGGGGTGGTGGTGCCCGCCTACCTGGTCAACAGCCTGCTGGGCAAGATCCCGGTGGTGGGCGATCTGCTGGTGGGCGAGGTGGGCGGCGGTGTGTTCGCGGTGGACTACGGCGCCGAGGGGTCGGTGGAGGATCCGCGCATCGCCGTCAATCCGCTCACCTTGCTGACCCCGGGCATCCTGCGCGAGGTGTTCGGGGTGCTGCCCGAGGGCCTTGAGGACGGCGCAGCCGCGGCCGGGGACGGGGCCGGGCGCGCGGGGGGCGACCCGCGTCCCGGTCCCTTCGAGCGCCGCGGGGACTGAGGCCGGCAAGTTCTGCCGGCCGGTGCCTCGACCCACGGTGCCCGGGCCTGAAGAATCTGCCGCCGATAGAGCGTCCCCGCACCTGACCGGGCCGTGTCCAGGGTCCGCGGTGGCGGCGGAATCCCTGGATATCGCACCCATGATGGGCTCGTTCAGAGCCCCCTCCGCCAGCTGGCCCGCCGCTTGCTTTGCCCTCCCACACGGATCCGTCCGGTCGCCCGCGTGGCCACCCAGACCAGGGGCGCGGCGGGTGAACGCAACAGCCGATACAGCCGATGGGGTGATCCTATGGACGTCAATGGGGTGTCGACCAGCACGGTCCCCCCGGCCTCCGCCAAGGCCGGCGAGGGCACCCGCGACGGGACGACGGCCGGCGATCTGTTCGCCAAGCTGCTCCTGCGGCGAACCGGCGACAGCGCTGATCCGCTGGCGGCGGCGCGGGTGATCATGGACGAGTCCCTGTTCGGCGACGGTCCGTCGATCGACGTCGAGCGGCCATCCTCGCGATCGGAGGGGCGCGCCGAGCGTGACGACGCGCGCGCGGCGGCCGCCGACGAGGCCCGCGACGACGCGGCCGAGGTCGACGACGGCGGCGAGAGGGCGGAGCGCCCCGATGCCCCCGGGGACGAGACCGCGCGTGACGAGTCGGCGCCGTCCGACACCCAGGGCGCGGCTGGCGGGGAGACCAGCGCTGGCGCCGACGAGACGGCGCCTCAGGGGCAGGCGGAGCAGGCTGCCGCTGCCGCCGCGGCCAGCGCGGCCGCCGCCCAGACCGGCGCGGCGATGACCGCCGCCGCCAAAGGGGAGCAGACGGGCCCGGCCAAGGGGGCGGCCGCCGTCGCTGCCCGATCCGACGCGGCCGGCGGCGCCAAGGGCCAGGGACCGGCCACCACGCCAGGCGCTGGTGGCGGGACCGCTGGCGCGGGCGCCGATGGACAGACGCAGGCCCGCGCCGCCGTCGCCGGGGCCGCCACGCCAGGGGGCGAGGGCGCCGCGAGCCAGGCCGGGCAAGGGGCCACCGGGACCCAGGCCGGATCGGCCGGCACCACCCCGGCCTCCCAGGCCGGGACCCAGACCCTGGCCGCCGATGCCGGCGCGCGGGCCGCCGCCCAGGCCGAGAGACTGGCCCAGACCGTCAAGCCCGAAACCGACCTGAAGGTCAAGGTCACCGTGCGCGAGGGCGCCGCCCAGGCGGCCCAGGCCGAGGCGCGGGCAACCGCCGGCGATGGCGCCATGGCCAACGCCCGCGCCACCACTGGCCAGGGTCAGGCCCCGGCCGCGACCAGCGCGGAGCCGACCGGGGCGGCGGCCTTGCGTCAACAGGCGCTGGCGGCCCTGCGTCAGGCCCAGGGCGAGAGCCCGACCGTCCCCCAGGACACGGCACGGAGCGCGGGCCCTGGCGCGAAGCCGGGGATTGCCGAGATGAACGCCGCCGCCGCCGAGGCGCGTGCCCAGGCGCGGGCCCACCTCGCCCAGGTGTCGGGGCAAGGGCACCCTCAAT
Organism: Rhodospira sp.; assembly: GCA_028277295.1. Lineage (GTDB taxonomy): Bacteria > Pseudomonadota > Alphaproteobacteria > Rhodospirillales > Rhodospirillaceae > Rhodospira. The sequence goes on along the minus strand of JANQGN010000112.1, from coordinate 3,707 downwards.
CGCCGGCGCAAGCGTCCGTCGAGGGTGAGAGCGGCGCCCCATCGCCGGCCGCCCGAGCCGCCGCCGCCGGCCTGGTGGCCACCGCGCCCACGGCCGGGCTGGAGCGGCCGGGCGAGACCCGCGCGCCGCAAGCCTCGGGCGACCGCTTCGGACCGTCGGCCCCGGCCCGTGCCGGCGCGCCGGCAGGTGGCCCGGCCCAGGCCGGCGCCAATGGGGCCAGCGGCCAGGGCGGCGGCCAGACCGGATCCGGCGCCAGCGGCGGCGCGGCGACCTCCGCCTCCACCCCCGCCCCCGCCCCCGCCGCGTCCGGCGACGCCGGGCAGGCGTCGGGCGGCACGTTCGCCGATCAACTGTCCCGCTCCGGCCAGGGTGGCGCCGCCGAGCAGACCCGCGCCGACCCGCAGACCCGCAAGGTGGTCGAGCAACTGCGCGTCACCATCAGCAAGGCAGCCAACCGGGGCCTTGATCGGGTGTCCATCCAGCTCCATCCGGAAAAGTTGGGCCGCGTCGATGTGCGCCTGGATTTCGGAACCGACGGCCGGGTGTCCGCCCAGGTGACCGTGGAGCGGCCGGAAACGCTGGAGATGCTGCAACGCGATGGGCGCGGCCTGGAGCGCGCGCTTCAGGACGCCGGGCTGAAGACCGACCCGGGCGGCGTCAGCTTCTCCTTGCGCGGTGACGGTGGTGGCGGCGCGGCCAACGCACAGGAGCGGCGCGGCCAGGCCGGGCGCCCGGGCGATCCGTCGTCCTCCGACGGGAGCGGGCGGGATCCGGGCCTGGACGCCTCTGATCCCGACGTGGTGGCCATGGAAGCGGCCCGCGCGCGAGGTGGTGTCAACGTGAAGGTCTAAAGGAGTTTCCCTGATGGTTGATGCCGTCTCCGCGAGTGGCCTCATCGGCGATCCAAACAGCCAGTCCGGGCAGTCGCGCAACAAGCTGGCCAACGATCTGGACAGCTTCATGAACCTGCTGACCGCGCAGTTGAAGGCGCAGGATCCGCTGTCGCCGATGGACTCCACCGAGTTCACCAATCAGCTCGTCCTGTTTGCCCAGGTCGAGCAGCAGATCAACCAGAACGAAAACCTGGAAGCCATTTTGCAGTCCACGGTGAAGACACAGCAGGCCATGGCGATCCAATTCCTCGACAATTACGTTGAGGTGCAGACCGACCGGGTCATGTTGCAGGATAGCCAGGCGGTGTTCACCTATGGTCTGTCCGACAACGCCAAGGACGTCAAGGTTCTGGTCAAGGACCAGGACGGCAACGTCGTCCGCAGCTTCGACGGCGAGTCCTACGAGGGTCTGCACAAGATCACCTGGGACGGCACCGACATGAACGGCGAGGCGGTGGAAGACGGGATCTACACCCTGCAGGTCACCGCCACCGAGCACGAAGACGCCGAGGAAGAGTTGAAGACCTGGACAACCACCCTGGGCAAGGTGACCGGCGTGGCCACGGACGAGAACGCCACCTACCTGGCCATTGGTGATCTGTCGGTGGACATCAACAAGGTCCTGGGTGTGTTCAACGACCTGCCGCTGGATGACGTCTCCGGGGGCGATGACATCGCCGGTGATGGAGACGGTGACGGTGATGGAGACGGTGACGGTGGCGGTGGCGGTGACGACGAGGAAACCGCTTAGGCCGTCGTCGCCGGTTGATCCAAGTCCCCGTGGGCCAGCCGGCCCAGCACGGATGTAACCCGGGGTCCACCAATCACCCGGGGGCCGGCCCGCCAGGGCCAGGACCAAGCCCATGGGACCTCTGTCCCGGGCGCCCTTGAAGGAGAAAACCGATGTCGCTGTATGGAGCTTTGTTCTCGGGCGTGTCGGGATTGCAATCCCAGTCCAGCGCCATGGGTGCCATCTCGGACAACGTCTCGAACGTCAACACGGTTGGCTACAAGAACACCACCGTGAACTTCAAGACCCTGGTGACCGCGCAGGTCTCGCTGACCCAGTACTCCCCGGGTGGCGTGCAGTCGGCGCCGCGCACCAATGTGGACGTGCAGGGCCTGTTGCAGGCCACGACCTCGTCAACGGATTTCGGCCTCTCCGGCCAGGGGTTCTTCGTGGTCTCCGAGCAGGCCCTCGACCCCTCGGGCTACGCCTACTCGCGCGCCGGCTCGTTCAAGATCGATAAGGACGGCTACCTGCAGAACGCGTCCGGCTATTACCTGCAAGGCTGGCCGCTGGAAACCTGGGACGGCACCGCGAACAGCGCGACGGTCACGCATCAGAACGAAACCTTCATGAAGGCGTATCGCAACGACAACGGCGACCTGTTCTACATCAACGACAACGCCGTCGATAACATCAACATGCGGCCGCTCAACCTGAACACCATCGGCGGCACGGCGCGGGCGACGTCGTCCCTGTCGATCGGCGCCAACCTGCCGGCCGGCGCGGACATCGGCGATACCGAGAAGACCAACGCGCTGATCTTCGACAGCCTGGGCAACTCCCACAACCTGCTCTACACCTGGACCAAGCGCGACCAGAATGAATGGGACGTGCTGGCCACCCCGCCCGCCGGCAGCGAGGCCCTGAGTATCAAGGCGCAGGATGGGACCAGTGTCTACTACTCGGCGGGTCGGGTGGATTTCACCGATATTCCAGAGCATATCGGGGCTGGCGCGACATTGACCGTTGCTGGCGTGACGTACACGTTTACGTCCACGTCCGGCGTGGGCAACCCCGCGGACACCGTGTCGACCAGCACCGGCTTGACGGCCAACCAGACGTTCACGTCCCTTTCGGAAATGCTGGACGACCTGGCCACCCTGATGCAGGCGGATTTCGAGGGTCTGGCGGACCAGGTTCACAATGGCGCGGCCGCGCCGGGCACGCCCGCGAACGGAACCGTGGCGGCCCTGACGGGCAAGAGTTCGCCATCCGAGTGGGTCGAACGGGTCGCGGGTGAAAACAGCATTGTGATTCGTCAGTACAATGACAACGCGGGCGGCGACATCACGGTGGATGCCTCGGCTCTCTTGACCAATGGAGGCGCCGATCCCGCCGTGATTCAGAACACCAGCTTCACCATTCCGGCGCTGACCGAGCCAACCGCCTGGCCAGTTGTGACCGCCGGCGACTGGCAAGGGTCGTGGATTGGCCAGCCCGATAGCACCGGTGCTTTCGGCGGCGCCCACAACAACGACGGCACGAACCCCAACACGACCAGTGCCATTACCTTCAACGGTGACGGCACACCGGCCGAGTTCTTCGGGTACTCCGAGACGGACCAGAACGATCCGCGCTCCAGTGTCGAACTGCAATGGGCCAACGGCGCGCTGGACATGACGGCGGGGACGTCGTCCGCCATCAACCAGTTCTGGGGTAACTACAACACGGACGACGGCATGCAACAGTTGTCCGGTGACTATCAGCTCAACTACGTCACCCAGAACGGCAACCGGTTCGGCAACTTCTCGGGGGTCACCGTGTCCGAGAACGGCGTCGTCACCGCTCTGTTTGACAACGGTGTGCAGGCGCCCATCTTCATGATCCCGGTGGCCACCTTCGTAAACCCCAACGGCATGAACGCGCTGACCGGCAACGTTTTCCAGCAGACCGATAACTCCGGCCTGCCGACGGTGCGCGAGGCGGGCTCGGCCGGCGCGGCGACGGTGGCCCAGGCGGCCCTGGAGGCGTCCACCGTGGACCTGGGCACCGAGTTCACCACCATGATCACCACCCAGCGCGCC
>JANQGN010000085.1 GCA_028277295.1 Rhodospira sp. | reverse complement strand
AAAAGTGAAAGTCCTCATCCTGAGCGTCCGCAGGACGCGAAGGATCTCCCTCGGACCCATGGACCCTTACAGACCGGTCATCCGAGGTCGGAGCCCTGGTGCGCTGCTGCCGGCTTTCCTGGCGCCACCCTCATGATTCCGGTGTCACCCCGAACGCGTTCAGAATTTCCATCGCCGCCAGGGTCACGGTCATGGATCCATCGTCGATGCCGCCCAGCAGCGCCGGCAAGCGGCCCTTGACCCGCGGGTGACCGCGCACGGCGTCCAACACCCTGTCCTCGACCATCGACCACATCCATTTGACCTGCTGCCGGCGTCGCTTCTCGGCCAGGTCACCGCTTTCCATAAGGGTGCGGCGATGATCCTCCAGGGTCGCCCAAAGATCGTCCAGACCTTGGCCGGTGAGGCCCGAGCAGGTCACCACTGGCACCGCCCAACCGGGTGTGGGGGGCTGTAGAATGCGAACGGCGTTGCGGTACTGCTGCTGAGCCTGGCGGGCACTCTGGGCGTTGCCGCCGTCGCTCTTGTTCACCGCGATCACGTCGGCGAGTTCCAGGATGCCCTTCTTGATTCCCTGCAACTCGTCACCGGCGCCCGGCAGCATCAGCACCAGGAAACAATCGACCATGTCGGCGACCACGGTCTCGTTCTGGCCCGCCCCGACGGTCTCCACCAGGATGATGTCATAACCGGCGGCCTCGCAGACCACCATGGTCTCGCGGGTGGCGCGGTTGACGCCCCCCAGGCGGCCGCCCGAGGGCGAGGGCCGCACGAAGGCTTTGGGATCGATCGACAACTGCTCCATGCGTGTCTTGTCGCCCAGGATGGAGCCGCCGGAGCGTGACGACGAGGGGTCGACCGCCAGCACCGCGACCCTGTGACCCCTGGCCGTCAGCATGCGGCCCAGCGACTCGATGAAGGTGGACTTGCCCACGCCGGGCACCCCTGTGATGCCCACACGGTGGGCCCGCCCACTGTGCGGCAGAAGCTCCAGGAGCATGTCTTGGGCCAGGGCTTGATGGCGTGGGTTGCGGCTTTCGACCAGGGTGATGGCACGGCCCAGATGGGCGCGATGGCCAGAGCGCACGCCGGCCACGTAGTCGACGGCGGTCTTGGGACGAGGGGACATGAGGAGGGCTCTGGGCGTATGGATGGGACACGGGCGATGCCGGCGATGCCGACCCGCGCTCTACTCAAACCGGTTCGGGGCGAAGGCGCAAGCCCCAGGCTGGCGATGCACGCCTTGGGACATGGCGATCGTCTCCCCGGCCCAGCGCGATCCGAGCGAACGGCATTGGCCAAGACCGGCGCACCGTAAGGACGCGACGTCATGACTCCCCCCATGCCTGACAATACCCATGGACATAGAGGCGAGATGGCTTTTTTGTCCGGCGACCGACGCGATGGAATCGGCGCGTCGCCGAGAGAAGAGAGAGGGTCATGGCCACGCAAGAGGATCACTATCGGCGCCTGCTGGCACGGCATTACACGTGGATGGTCGGCGTCCCGTTCACGGACAAGGTGACGGAGCAGGCGAGCCTGCTGCGAGAGATGGGCGTGATCGATCCTGGCGTGGCCATCGATCTGGGATGCGGCCCAGGGTTTCAGTCCATTGCCCTGGCGGACATGGGCGCGCGGCACGTCCACGCCATCGATACCAGCGAGGCCCTGCTTTCGGAGTTGACGCGGCAGGCCCAAGGGCGCCCCATCACGCCACTCATCGGCGATCTCAGACAGTTCGATGCGCTGGTCCGCGAGCCCGCCGACACCATCATTTGCATGGGCGACACCCTGACCCACCTGCGCCACCAGGATGACGTGATCGGGCTGTTCGAAACGGTTGCCACGAGCCTTCGGCCGGGGGGGCGGCTTTGCCTGTCGTGGCGCGATCTGTCTCACTCCCCCGACGGGCTCGATCGCTTCATCCCCGTGCACGGCGATGACCAACGTGTGATGATGTGCTTCCTCGAAGACCATGGCGAAACAGTGCTGGTGCACGATCTGGTTCACGTGCGCGCCGACGATGGGTGGACGATGCATAAAAGCGCCTACCCAAAACTGAAGCTGGCGCCGGCGTGGCTGCGCGAGGCCCTGCGCGCGGTGGACCTCACCCCCGGCGCCGAGCGAACGATGCGTGGGATGACGTACCTCGTCGCCAGGGCATGACGTCCTCCTGTTCTGGGCCGGATAGAGACCCGATAAGGCCGTCTCCCGGCGCCCAGACTATGGTTGACCTTGCCCCGAAAAAGTGGACACCGGGTTATGCGGCGCGCAGCTTGGCTTGTTCCGGGGTGAGGTGGCCGATGGCTGAATGCAGGCAGAACTGGCCGGGGAAATTTGGACAGGGCGCTTAGAGCAAATCCCGAGCGATCTGGCACAGATCGCCCTGGAAGATCTTTTGGGGACGATTTGCTTGAAAAACAAATTGTTAGAGCCCGTCCGGAAAGTCTCGGGAACCGCAATATATTGTGCGCCTGTACCCCGACCGCATGCCGTATGTGGTGCTTTGCAAGGCTTTCCGGACAGACACTTGGAGCAAGTTGGGCGATTCAGAAATCGCGCAACATGCTTGTCTTATGGTTTGGGTCGGCTCGATCGGCAAGATTGAGCCGCTGGCCGGGGGTGGCCACCCCCGGCCAGC
>JANQGN010000072.1 GCA_028277295.1 Rhodospira sp. | reverse complement strand
GGTGGCGACGATCCTGTTCATCGCCTTCATCGCCGGCTTCTTCCTGGACTGGCTGGAGATCAGCCTGATCATCCTGCCGCTGGTGGCGCCGGTGGTCATCGGGCTCGGCTTCGATCCCATCTGGTTCACGGTCCTGTTCGCCACCACCTTGCAGACAAGCTTCCTCACCCCGCCGGTGGGATTCTCGATCTTCTACTTGAAGGGCGTGGCGCCGCCGGGCATCGCCATCGGTCACATCTACCGGGGCGTGGTGCCCTTCGTGATCCTCCAGCTCGTGGGCATCCTGCTGGTGTTCCAGTTCCAGGGGATCGTGCTCTGGCTGCCCGAGCAGATGTACTGAGGGCGGCGGAATCGGATAGGCGGGGGCCGCCCGACAAGAGACGTCACTTCTTTTGTCGGGCGGTATGACTCACCGAAAAGGCCCAAGGCTTGTACCAGACGGCGGTGAGGTGAACTCACCGCAGTCTGGCAAGGCCGACTGGCCGTCGCGCCTCATGGCGCGAAAGACACGGCGGCGATGAGTCTGGCTCATCGCCGCCTGGTATTACGCGGTCTGATGGAGTCCCGGGAACGCCCGGCGGATGCTCACCACGGCCAGGGCGGTCAGAACAGCTTTCAGCATGTCCCCGGGAACGAAGGCCAGCGACCCGGTGGCCGTCTCCATGAGGGACAGACCGGTGTTGACCGACGCCCAGGGCACGCCGATCGCATAACTCACGACGATCCCACCAAGAAAACAGAAAAGGAACGACTTGACGGGGTTGATGGTTGTCCAGGCGCGCTCATGCAACGCACCGATCACGGCGGCGGCCACGGGCCAGGACAGCAGGAACCCGGCGGTGGGGCCGAAGAACACACCCAGGCCGCCGCGACCGCCGGACAGGATGGGCAGCCCGATCGCCACCAGCAGCACAATCAGCAGCATGGAGAGCCCGCCCCGCTTGGCTCCAAGCAGGGCACCCGCCAGCATCATGCCCATGCTCTGCGCGGTCACGGGGATTCCAACCAGCGGCACGGCAATGGGCGGAAACAACCCGAGCGCCGCCGTCAAGGCCGCGAAAAGAGCGATGTAGACGACATCCTTGGTGGTTGTCCGGGTGAAAAAAGTGCTCATGAAGACCTCGAGACGGTTGCGATGGAGGAGGAGGCCGAAGCCGAGGGCGGGGACGCTGTCCGCGCATGCCCGGCCGGCTGGACACGGGGGGCGTCGACATCGTCGTCCTCGTCCTCCATGGACCGGGCCTCAATGGCTTCGGTGACGTCACCGGCCATCCGCAAGGTCCGCACCAGGAGCGGCAGCGCCAGGGCCAGCGGATTGTTGCCCAGGCCCCGCGCGCGTTGGGCGTCACGAACCTCCTGGGCCAGCCCCGCGATCACCGGCAGAAAGCGAAGGGACAGGGAAATGGCGAAGGCCACCTTGGCCGGATGAACCCCGACGACCCGGAAGGGTTTCAAGGCGCGGGTGATGACGGCGATCATCGCTTCGTTGGTGGTGGTGACCGTGACCAGATTGGCGAGGGCCACAAGGGCAACGATCCGCCCGACCACGGCGCACGCCAGGACCCAGGAGTGCATCAGACCCTGGACCAGGAACAGGGGCGCCAACAGCCAGGCCATCGGACGCAACACCGCCAGCAGGCGGCGGTTCGACACCCGGGCGAGCGCATAGCCCAGCCAGGTCAGCGCCAGGGCCGCGCCCATGGCCCAAAGACTGTCGGTGAAGGCCAGCGCCGTGCCCGCGACCGCCAGCACGATCAGCTTGACGCCAGGCGGAACCCTGTGAAGGAGCGAAGCGCGCGCACGCCGCGTCATTGCATCCGCTCCACATAGCGGGTCAGCGCGGCGGATGGTTCGTCGTCCACGACGATCCGGCCGTCCTCGAACACCAGGATCCGGTCGAAGTCTTCCAGCAGGGTCAAATCGTGTGCCACAACCACCACAGACTGCTCCAGGTCGCGAATGACACCAGTGATCATGCGCGTATTCCGCAGGTCCAACAGCGTGGTTGGCTCGTCGAACACCACGCAGGACGGGTCCATGATCAGGGCGCCGGCGATCGCCAGCAGCTGTTTCTGTCCACCCGACAGGGTGTGCGCCGGTTGGTCGCGACACTGGTCCAGCCCGTATCGAGACAAGACGGTCTCGACCAGGGCATCACGTTCGGCCTTCGGCAGCTTGAGCCCTTTCAGGCCGAACGCCACATCCTCCTCGACCACGGGAAACACGATCTGGTTATCCGGGTTCTGGAACACGAACGCGACCTTGCGGCGAATGGCTTTGCCGGCCTTGGCCGTGTCCAGGCCGTCGATCATGACCGACCCCTGTGTGGGCAGCAGCAGACCGTTCAGGAGGCGGGCGAAGGTGCTCTTGCCCGACCCGTTGCTGCCCACCACGCCGACGCGCTTTTGCTCCAACGTCACGGAAATGCCCTTCAGCGCCTCGAACGCCTCGAAGCGTTTGACAACGTTGGTCACCTCAATCGTGGTCATCGCGGCGTCTCCGGGGCGCGGGGTCGCTCCGGTCCCCATGCGATCCAGGCTTGGCTCCGACTCGCGGAACCGGCTTGGACAACGTTAAATGATGGCGGCGCGATAGCAAGGCATGGCACGAGACAGGCAGGGCTCCGAACTCAGATAACCAATCTGTAAGGGTCCATGGGTCCGAGGGAGATCCTTCGCGTCCTGCGGACGCTCAGGATGAGGATTATCAATTTTT
>JANQGN010000037.1 GCA_028277295.1 Rhodospira sp. | reverse complement strand
CATCGATGGAGATCCTTCGGTCGCTCCGCTTCCTCAGGATGAAGCCCTTAAAAAGTGAACGTCCTCATCCTGAGCGTCCGCAGGGCGCGAAGGATCTCCAACGGAGACGAGCAACCTGACGGATTTGTTATCCGGGTTCGGAGCCTTGCGAGCGCACCCCATCGGTTGATCGCGCCGGGGGGATCGGCCATCATTCAGCCGCCTTCGCGCGCTTTTCTCCAGACGGCGGTGGGGTCCGAGCCGGGACCCATCCGCCTCCCCCTCGCCGACAGGGAGCCTCGCCATGATCCGACATCGCTCGTCCCTGACCCTGGCCGCCGCTGTGATCGTCTCCCTGGCGGCCGTGCCCGCCCTGGCCCAGCAAGGCGACGCCATTCGTCAAATCGACGGCACCGGTCCGGCGACCGTGGTGTTCGAGTGCACGCACCCAACCGCTCGGCCGGCGCACGTGGAGTTCAACCTGCGCCGCATGGGGGGCCAAGTCTGGGCCTACAGCAATTTCGAGCGCGCCGTGGACTGCGCCAGCCTGTCCACCGGCGGCATCACCTGCATGGCGGGGGACGGGCGCGGCCGTGGGGTAACACTCCAGGGAACCCTGAATGACCTGCTGCGCGACGAGCAGGTACGCTGCACGCGGTTGCGCTGACACCGCCCCTCACGTCACGTCCTTGCTCCCCTCCCACCGGCACAGGTCCGCCCCCATGAGTCCGCACGCGCCCGCCAGCGACACGGCCACGCTTCACCCCGTCATCCTGTCCGGCGGCGCCGGAACCCGCCTGTGGCCCATGTCCCGAGCGCTCTATCCCAAGCAGTTCCTGCCTCTGGCCGACACGGAGACCATGGTTCAGGCCACCGCGCGACGGGTGGCCGGACCAGGCTTCTCCGAGCCCCTGATCGTCTGCAACGAGGAGCACCGCTTTCTCGTCGCGGAACAACTGCGCGCCGCCGGGATCAAGCCCGGCGGAATCCTGCTGGAACCGGAGGGGCGCAACACCGCCCCCGCCGCCACCGTGGCGGCCCTGTCCGTGGCCCGGCACGATCCTGACGGCGTGGTGCTGCTGATGCCCTCGGATCATGTGATCGCCGACGTCGCCGCCTTCCACGCCGCCATGGCCGTCGCCGCCCGGGCCGCCCGCCGTGGCCTGCTGGTGACCTTCGGCATCACCCCGGAACACGCGGAGACCGGCTACGGCTACATTCGCGCCGGCGCCCCCCTGGACGGCGTGCAAGGCGCCCATCACGTGGCCCGGTTCGTTGAGAAGCCAGACCAGGCCGCCGCCGAGGGCTATTTGCGCGAGGGCGGGTATCTCTGGAACAGCGGCATCTTCGCCTTCGCCGCCGGGGCCTTCCTGGACGAGATGACGCGTCTGCATCCAGAGACGGTGACAGCCGCCCGCGCCGCCCTGGAGCAGGCCACCGGCGACCTGGACTTCCTGCGCCTCGCCGCCAAACCCTTCGCCGAGACCGTCGCCCTGTCCATCGACCACGCGGTCATGGAGCACACCGAACGCGCCGCCGTGGTGCCGGTCTCCATGGGCTGGAACGACGTGGGCGCCTGGGGGGCGCTGTGGGATATCGGGACCCGCGACACCGCCGGCAACGTGCTGGTCGGCGATGTGATGACCGATGACACCCACGACTGCTATGTCCGGTCCGAGGGACCTCTGGTCACCGTGGTGGGCCTCAGCGACGCCGTGGTGGTGGCCACCGACGACGCGGTTCTGGTGGCGCCGCGCGATCAAGCCGCCAAGGTCAAGGAGATCGTCGCCCGTCTGAACGCCGCCGATCGCCCGGAGGGCCGGCTACATTCCACGGTGTATCGCCCCTGGGGAAGCTTCCGGGGCATCGACCTGGGCGAACGCTTCCAGGTGAAGCAGATCGTGGTCAACCCTGGCGCACGCCTCAGTTTGCAGATGCACCATCATCGGGCCGAGCACTGGATCGTGGTGGAAGGCACGGCCCGGGTCACGCGCGGGGAAGAGAGCTTCCTTCTCCACGAGAACCAGTCCACCTTCATCCCGCTGGGGACCGTGCACCGGCTGGAGAACCCGGGCAAGCTGCCGCTGCGCATCATCGAAGTGCAGTCGGGTCCCTACCTGGGCGAGGATGACATCGTCCGGCTAGAGGACACCTACGGCCGGACGTGATTGATCCCGGCTCCGTCGGGAAACCTCAGCGCACCGTCACCACCACCCGGCGGTTGCGTTCCTCGTCCACATTGTCGCCGGTCTCCACGGCCAGCAGGGTCTCGCCCTCGCCGGCAATGTCCAGGTACCTCTGGTCGAGCCCCCCGGCGATCAACTGCCGCCGGACGGCCGTGGCCCGCTGCGCCCCGAGACGTTCGTTGACGGCCGGATCACCCACGGTATCCGTGAAGCCAACGATCTGCACATCATAGGCCTGCCGTCTCCGGGCCTCGGCGACGACCTCGGCCAACACCACGCCCGCGCCAGCGGGCAAGGCGGCGGCGCCGGCTTGAAACCCGAACAGCGTGAAGCGCCTGGGTGGGGGCGGCTGCGCGGCCAGGGCACCACCGAACAGGGTTTCGGTGTCGGCCTCGCTGAAGGACACGGGGCGAGGCTCGGTGCCCCCCGCCGACAACGCCCCGCCCGCGCCAGCCGTCGCCAGCGTCAGGCCCTGTCCGCCGCCAGCACGGGCGCGCACCACCGCGGCGCCAACGGCGCCGTCGGGGCCCGGCAGCAGGACGATGGCGTCGCTGGACATTTTGTGCTCGACCTCCAGCATCGCCCAGTCAAACGACATCCGGCATTCCATCTGCTCGGGCAGTTCCACGCCCACCTGGTTCTCCATGGCCTCGCGTATCCAGCAGTCCAGGAAGCCGTGGGCCTGGGCCAGGGCATCGGGGGCCAGGGATCGCCCACCCGCATCGCGGGCGGCCATGAACCGGGCCCGCGCGGCCTCCAGCGGCGCCCGCCAGAGGATCATCAGGGCCGGATCGTAGACCACGGTGGGATCGGGCAACTCGCCCTTGAGCATGCGCTTGGCCTTATCGAGGTAGAACTCGACACCACGCCAGTCGAGAACACCTTCCCGGTCCCGGGCCAGGGCTACGAAGACGCCAAACATTGCCTCATGATAGGAATCGTACCCGTCGATCGGCCCCGCGGCGACGACCGCGTCCACATTCCACGGGTCATGAATCCCGCCCATGCCGGACCGTTCGGCCCACGACCCAGCGAGGGCGCGAGAGCCGGACCCAAACACGAGAGGCGCGCCGGCCAGAGCCAGGGCCAGGCCCAACGTCATGATCCTGCGGGCGATCGGGGCACTCGGCCGGACGCGTCTGAACAGGGGACGCAACGGCACGCAAGGCATGGGGCACAGTCTCCGGAGAGGGGCACACGGGACCGCGGGAGCCCGAGGCTGACGGGGGATCACCGTTTGGGCGTGCGGATGGCCAGGGCGGTTCCGCGAATGCCGATGGTGGCCGTGGGCGTGGACAGGCGCACGTTGGCCGGGCGCAGCTTGGCGATCCCGCCCGAGACGTAGGACAGGCTGCCGCCCAGCAGGTTCGCCGAGAAGCTGGCATCCCCGGTGGCCGGCGCATACACCATCTCGTCGATCACCATCACGCTCTCGGGTCCCAGGGATAGCAGGGTCTCGTCGTCGAAGGTGATGCCCACGCTGCCATCGGCGCCGGTCCGAACCTCATCCATCAAGACGATCGCATCGCCGAGCGCCACGGGCAGCGTATCACCAGCGCGCACCACCGAAACCTCGCCATCCAGGGTTTTGACACGGCCGATACTCTCGTCTGGTGTCTCGGCCTTGGCGACCGTCCCCGGCGCGGCCACCACCATGACCACGGCAAGACCCAACGCAATCCCTTGCATAGCCGCCGATGCCCAGTAACGGCGGGGATAGACGCGGCGTATGTTCATAATTCCCCCCGATGTCCCCCCAAGGCAGCACACATCCGAATCACGCAACACCCAACCACGGCGCAAGACCAACGAGGGTCACTCGCGCGCCCCCTCTAGGGCCTGCTGCGCGATTTTGAACTCACCCACCATGCTCTCAGTGTCTGTCCGGAAAGCCTTGCGAGACACCACATACGGCATGCGATTCGGGCGCAGGCACACACCATATTGTGGCTCCCGAGACTTTCCGGACGGGCTCTAACATTCTGATATCCAAGCAAATCGTCGTCGCGATCCGGTTCGGATCGTTCGGGATGTGCTCTAGGACAGCGGCGCGTGAAGTCATGGCCATGGTCGCGCCCCCCTTCATTTCAACCGAATACAGAATCGTAACATGTTACGCTCCGGCGGGCAGGCAAAAACACGGCGCCCGCTCTCTCGCCCACGGTCAACCGTCGCCGCCGTACAATGGAAAGCGAAAGCCCGGCATCCACAGCACCTTGCCCAGCCCGCCCCACATCTGCGCGACATGGCGTCCGCGATCCGCGCTGCGGCGCAGCAGGCCCAGAATCCAGAGGACCGCGTGCGCGCCGGCCTGCGCCAGGCCGGCCGCCATCCACAGCGGCACCACCCAGCGACGTGGACGGGGCACACGCAACCCCGCGAAGACACGGATTTGCCCATCCCGAAAGCGGCGCCGGCGCACATAGGCCAGCGTGCAGCGATGCGCGGGCACGTGCTCGGTCACGCGGGCGGCCGCGCTCCAGGCCAGGCGCCCACCGGCCGCCACCAGGCGCCGCAGCAACACGGAGTCCTCTCCGCCAACGCGCCCCAGATCCACATCGAACGGCGCCGGCGTGCATGGCAACGGCTGAACGTCTCGATCAAACAGGGAGTTCTGAGTTCCCATGCGGGCGGCCAGGTCGGTGATGTCGCTCCCCTCCGGCCGCGTGACGGCACGCCCGAAGTAGGCCGTCAGAAAGGGCCGCAGCGGATGGTCGGGGGCACAGTCCAGCTCGGGTCCCACCGGACCGAACACGGCGGCCGCGCCGGTGGCCGACGCGGTGGCCAACAGCGCCGCCAGCCACTCGGGCGCCGGACACTGGTCGTCGTCCAGGAACACCACCCGGGCGGCGGTGGCCGAGGCCAGCGCCGCGTTGCGCGCATGCGAGATGCCCGGGCGTGGCTCGTGAACCAACACCAGACGGAGAATGCCGGGGTTCGCGTCGGCATGGTGGGCGCGGAAGGCGTCCAGGGTCGCCGCCGCCGAGCCGTCTGGATCGTTGTCCACCACCACCACCTCCACCCGACCCAGGTCGACACCCCTTTGGGCCGCGCATCCGCGCAATGCCCGCGCCAGCAGCGCCGGACGGCGATAGGTGGGAATCAGCACGGACACCAGCGGCGCGATCATGGTTGACCGCCCTCCCCCCCGGCCCGGTCGCGCTCGTCGCTGGCCGGCGACGAGCGCGCCAACGGGGCCAAGTGATCACGAAACACGACCGCCGCCGGCTTTCCCGCCACCGAAAACCCGTGGGCGTCGGGGATCGGGCGTCCCGTCAACGCCGGCTCCACCGACCAGTCCCAGAAGAACACCCCGGCCAGCCAGTCGGCCCCGGCCGTGGTCATCGCGCGGGCGAATCCCCGATAGAACGCCGCCTGTTCCTCGGGATCGGCGGGGCCGGTGTCGCCGCAGGTCATGGCCTCGCCGGTGCCGGCCCCATCAATGGACCGATAGCCGATCTCGGTGAACAGAACCGGCCGGTCGTGGCGCGCCGACAGGGCGGCCATCGCCTCCACCAGCGGCCGGCCACCGTAGACATGATCGGTGAAGTCGTGTCGGGGTGGCTCCAGCCAGGCGGCGACCACCTGATCCAGCGACGGATCGGCGGCCGTCATCAACGGCGCGTACATGTCGACGCCGATGTAGTCGAGCGCGTCCCAGAACGGCACCCGCAGCTCTTCCCCGTAGTTGGCGGCATAGGTCAGCGGGCCGTCGTAGACAGCCCGCACCGCCGCGATCAGCGCCCGCCAGCGCGCCTCGTGCCGGGGCTCGGTCAAGTCCACCAGTTCGGTGCCGATCACGAACAGGGCGGCGCCCTCGGCCTGGGCCAAGCGGGCGTAATGCACCATCATGGCCTCGTAGCTGGCGAAGAAGCGATCCGGATCGGCCGGTTGCAGCCGATGTCGCATGGAAAAATCCGCGGGATCCACATGCGGTTTCAGCACCACCGCGAGGCCCAGGTCGCGGGCCGCGCGCATCATGGCAACCACGTTGGCGTCTGGCTCGCTCTGGTGGTTCTCGAAAATCTCGCTGGCGGCAAGATCGGCGACGTATCGGGTGGGGACGATGGCCACCGCGTTCGCGCCCGTCGCCGCCAGATTGGCCAGGGCCCGGAAGGAACCGCTCGACCCAAAGCTGTCCCGCCACCAGGACCCGAAATTGAAGCCCATCCAGCGCGGCGCGAACGCCCCGGTGGGCGCGGCGAGCATCTCTGGGGTCTGCGATTCTGGGGCCCGCGATGCCTCCAGCACCGTGCCCGAGGCCCGGCGCGCCATCGTGAGGCCAAAGGTGACGCTGCCCCCGGACTCGATTCGGCGCGCCCAGGGCTCGTCGGGCTCGGCCCGGAAACCGTCGCCGGTTTCAATGACCCGCACGCCGGCGCTTTCGGCCACGGCCCAGCCCTCCGGCAGAAACAGCCGCAGGCTCCAGCCGTCGGCGGCTCGTCCGCCACGGTTGGTGACGGTCACCGCGCCCCGATAGCCACCCGTCCACCGGTCCGTCACATGCATCTCGGGCACCAGCCGGCCGGATGGCGCGAACAACGGCAGCGCATCAAGGGCGGCTGGGTCCATGGTGACCTCGGGTTCCCTCCCCATCGCACGGGTCAACGGACGAACGCGAGCAGCGCCCGCCTCTCAAGCCCTGTGGACGGTGCGGTTAACAACCAGACCGGACAGGGGCGCCCGGGCCGATCGCAGCACCCGCAACGCCTCGATCACGTGACCCTGGCGACTGCGGCGCGGCGCCAGGGCGAACACCACCTGGTCGGCGACGGCCGCCCAGGCGGCGGCATCGGCATTGTCTCCGGCCCCGGGACCGTCGACGACCACCAGATCATAGCGGTCGGTCAGGGCGCGGGCCAGGGGACGCAACCCGGCCTCACCCAGGCGCCACCCCGGAGCACGCGCCCCGGCCCCA
>JANQGN010000027.1 GCA_028277295.1 Rhodospira sp. | reverse complement strand
ACGCGTCGCTCTCGTCACTGGCGGAACCCGAGGCATCGGCGCCCAGATCAGCATCGAGCTGAAGGACGCCGGCTACACGGTCGTCGCCAACTACGGCGGCAATGATGCCGCCGCCGAGAAGTTCAAGGAAGAGACCGGTATTCCGGTCATGAAGTTCAATGTTGGCGACTACGACTCGGTCAAGGCCGCGGTCGAGAAGATCGAGGCCGACATCGGCCCCGTCGACGTGCTGGTCAACAATGCCGGCATCACCCGTGACAGCACCTTGCATCGCATGTCGCCCGAGCAGTGGCATGAGGTGATCGACACCAACCTTGGCTCGGTGTTCAACACCACCCGGTGCGTGATCAACGGCATGCGCGAGCGTCAGTTCGGCCGCATCGTCAACATCACGTCCATGAACGGCCAGTGTGGTCAGGTCGGCCAGGCCAACTACGCCGCCGCCAAGTCGGGCATGAAGGGCTTCACCAAGTCCGTGGCCCTGGAAGGGGCCAGCAAGAACATCACCGTCAACAACGTGGCGCCCGGCTATACCGATACCGAGATGGTGCGCGCCGTGCCCGCCAACGTGTTGGAAAAAATCATCGCCGGCATTCCGGTCAAGCGCCTGGGGTCGGTGCACGACATCGCCCGCGCGGTGCTGTTCCTGGTGGCTGACGAGGCCGGCTTCGTGACCGGCTCGACGCTGTCCATCAACGGCGGTCAGCACATGTATTGATGCCGCTCCAGACCAAGCCGCGATGAGCGGGACTCATCGCGGATTGGCGAGGCTCGCCGACGCCCCCCGGGGTTCCCCGGGGCGCGACACATGTATGGCGAGGCGGCATGCGCATCACCGTCGATGGCAGGGTCTCCAGGCTGACCATGTGGCGGTATGGGATTGCGGAAACGGTCACGGGGCGTCCGTGGCCGTTTTTGTGTGCGCGCACCCGGTCACGGAGACGGATCGGTGCGCGCTGGCGCGGTCGCGGCGGCCGACCGACGAACCGGGTCGTTCTTTTCGCCGGTTGGTATCACACGCATCCGCCGCTGGTATGAGACGCGGGGTCGCCCGTTGGTTCGACCGAACCAGTGCTTTGACTTCCGTCATAGATCGCCAGAATGCCGCGAAACCCCGTGAACATTCTGGCTTTCCCGATCGCCGAGTCGTACGGTAGACGTCCGAGCGCTCGAACAAGCGCGCGTGTCGGGCTTCCCCGGGGCGGACCGCACCCCATTTAACCCGCCGTTGGGGTTGAATGGGATGCGTGAATCCGCCCTAAACGTTTGATTGAGAGCCGATCGCGATCGGCCCTGGTCGACCTGGGAACGCAACCCTTCTACTTATGGGCATGGAGCCCTCCTCCTTTCATAGTGGTCGACACCATGCGCGGGTCCCTGTTCAAGCGTCGACATCGATCTCGCCGGGAGACCGCGTCCGCGTCCCGGCACGGGGGGGCGTTTGTCGGCCGGGGGACAGGCGCGCTGGCGATGGCCGGGCCGGCGGGCCTGACGATCGCCGCCGGCGCGCTGCCGGTCCCGGCCGTGGCCCAGACACCGGCGGCGGCCCAGACGTCCGCCCCGGACTGGGTCGACGGGGTGCTCTCGGTTCTCACCAGGCCCGATGTCCTGATGATTGAAGGGGCGAGTCTGCTGGTGGTGACCGTGGGCCTGGGGGTGTTCGCCTGGTGGCAGGCGCGCCGCCGGCGGGCCAGCGACCGCGACGGCGAGGCGTTGGCCGCCCACGTGGCCACCCTGCGCGCCGCCATGGCGGCCGGCCCGGATACGTGTTTTGCCTGGCTGTACCAGCCCCCGGAGGTGCTGTGCACGCGCCGCCTCGCGGTACTGTTGAACCTGCCCAGCGGCACGGACTCCGACATTCATGCCGTGATCGCCGCCTTGCGGCCAGACATTCACCCGGCGGTGACCCAGGCGCTGGACCGGCTGCGCCAGGCGGGCACGCCGTTTTCCCTGGAGGCGGCCCGGGCCGACGGCGAACGCCGCCTGGAACTGCGTGGCCTGCGTGTCCACGACGTCGTCGACGACCGGCCGCTAGCCGACATCATGTGGGTGCGCGACGTGACGGACGATGGCCGCGCCGTCGACCGCCTGGCGCGCGACACCGCGCGCCATCGGGCCGAGGCCGGCCGCCTGCGCGCGGTGCTCGATGCCCTGCCGCTGCCCCTGTGGGTGCGCGATGGCGATCTGGCCTTGGTCCTGTGCAACCACGCCTGCGCGCGCCTGCTGGACGCCGATGACTCGGCCGAGGCGCTCGCGCTGGGACGGGACCTGGCCGGGGGCGAGGTGGGGCGCGACCTGCGGGCGCTGGCGGCGCGCAGCCGCGCCGCTGGCGCGCCGCTCTCGGAGCGGGTGCATCTGGTGGTGGACGGCGCCCGCCGGCTGATGGATGTGACCGAGGCGCCGTTTCTGGACGAAGCCAGCGGGGGCCAGGACCGCCTGACCGCCGGCGTGGCCCAGGACAGCACGGCCCTTGAGGATCTGGAAAACCGCCTGGAGCAGGAACAGGCCAACCAGGCGGCGGTGCTGGACCGGCTGTCGACGGCCATCGCCATTTTTGGGCCGGACACCCGGCTGACCTATCACAACCCGGCATTCGCCAGGCTGTGGCGCCTGGACCCAGGCTGGCTGGACCGCGATCAGCCTGGCTATGGGGACCTGCTCAACCGGCTGCGCGATCAGCGGGCGCTGCCCGAGGTGGCCGATTACCCCGCCTTCCGCGCCGCCGAGGTGGGCCGCTTCACCACCCTGATCGATCCACTCGAGGATTTGATCCACCTCCCCGACGGCAAGACGCTGCGCCGTGTCGTCTCCGCCCAGCCCAAGGGCGGGCTGCTGTTCACCTACGAGGACGTGACCGACGCCCTCAGCCTGGAGCGCTCCTACAACACGCTCTCCGCGGTCCAGCGCGAGACCCTGGATCACCTTCACGAGGCCGTCGCGGTGTTCGGCGCCGATGGCCGGCTGAAGTTGGCCAACCCGGCGTTCGAGGCGCTGTGGGGCGAACGCGCGGCCGATCCCGAACTGGCGCTGCCGCTGTCGGAGTTCATGGAGGCGCAGCGGATTCGGTTCGCTGACGAAACAAGCTGGCGCCACCATCGCTTCGCGGTGCTGGCCCCGCCATCGCACCGGGCGCCGCATCGTGGGCGGGTAACCCTGCAAGGTCCGGTGGTGCTGGACTATGCCTGCGTGCCCTTGCCCGATGGCGGGATCCTGTTGAGCTACAACGATGTGTCCGACATCGCCCGGGTCGAGCACGCGTTGCGCGAACGGGCCGCCACGCTCAGCGCCGCCAGCATGTTGCGCGCCGATTTCATCGCCAGCCTGTCCTATGAACTGCGCACGCCGCTCACCACCATCGCCGGCTTCTCGGAGATGCTGTCCGCCGAGTACCATGGCCATCTGAATGCCCAGCAGATCGATTACGCCCAGTCCATCGCGGAGACCGCGCGCGACATGATGACCACGCTCGATGACACCGCCGACCTGGTGGCCATCGAGGCCGGCCGCGCCGCGCTGGAGGTCGCCGCCTTCGACATCGCCGAACTGCTGGCCGGGGTGATGCGCGTCAGCCGCGAGTTGACCCGGCGCCGTGCCGTGGCCATCGAGGTGGACTGCCCCACGGACATCGGCTGGATGGTCGGCGACGCTGAACGCATTCGTCAGGTTCTGACACACCTGATGACCCGCGCCATCCATGCCTGCGCCGCAGGTGGACACGTGACGGTGAGCGTCTTCCGGGCGCCGGCCGGGGGCGTAGCCGATGGCGCGACGCCCGGGGCCGGGCTGCGGCTGGTGAGCGGGGCGAACGCCGACGCGGCCGCGAGCAACGCGGCGGGGTCCGCCGAGGTCGTGGTGTTCAGCGTCGGTGACGACAACGGCGAGACCGCCGGCCGACGCCTGGCCGCCGGCGCCGAGATGGGCGAGGGCGGGTCCCTGACCATGTTGTTGGTGCGCCGCTTCACCGAGATGCACGGGGGGGTCATGACCATCCAGGCCATTCCTGGGACGGGCACGACGGTCACCTGCCGGTTGCCATCCGGGCGCGCGGACGCCGTGACGCCCCCGTTCGTGACCGAGCCCACCGACGAAGCGGTGACGACCGGTTGACCTTGGCGGGTGATCGGCGACGGCGTGCCAGGACGGGACCGCCAGCCGTCACCGCCCGGGCGCTGCCACCGATGAACAAACGATTCCAACCTAAGGGGATGTGCACTAGACTGCGGCCTTAAGGTACCAAATGTGGTCTGTCCGCCGTCGGGTGGATCGCATCTCATTTGACCCGTCGTTCGGATCAAATGAGATGCGTGACTCCGCCCTAAATGTTTGATTGAGAGCCGATTTACGCGATCTCTCCGATCATCGGCATGAGTCAGCTTGATCGCGATCGGCGCCAATGTTCGAGCGTGCCCGTGCCCTTCGAGCCGTCCAGCCTCCGCCCGTCTCTCGCCGGCGACCGCGCGCCCTCCACGGTGCCGGGCCATCGGGAGGCACCGCCGTTCAAGGACCGCGCCGACCCGGCATCGCCCGGGAGTGGTTCCGCGCGCGTGGCGCGATGCGCGTCGTCATCATCGCCGGCACCGTCGGCGAACGGCGGCCGGCCCACGTTCGTCGCCGTGGACCTGGGCACCAACAACTGCCGCATGCTCGCGGCCCGACCTGATCCGCGCGGTGGCTTCCGGGTGGTGGATTCTTTCTCGCGCATCACCCGCCTGGGCGAGGGATTGCACACCAGCAACCGGCTGTCCGACGTCGCCATGTCCCGGACCATCGAGGCCCTGCGCGCCTGTGCCCGCAAGATGGCGCGCCACCGCGTGGTGGGCGCCCGCATGGTGGCCACGGCCGCTTGT
>JANQGN010000549.1 GCA_028277295.1 Rhodospira sp. | reverse complement strand
TGCGCGAGACCAGATCCAACCCCTTCTGGTTGGTCTGAAGTCCGCTGAGGGCCGCGCTCAAGGCCAGGTTCAGGCTCATGGTCTTCCTGCCTCAGTGATTCCCGCCGGCCGGCGCCTCGGGCGTCCCGGCGGGGCGTTTGCTCCGGTCGCCGTCAAAGGGTCTCGTTGAACGTCATGGCCAGCCGCGCCGACGTGTGCCCCGGCGCCTCCAGGCGACCATCGGCCGCGTAGCCGGGGGCCTTCTCCTCGGTGGCGTGCTTGGCCGCCTGCACCATCAGATCCATCAACCGCTGCGTACCCCGCATGGTCGCCTTGAGAAGGCTGGCGTTTTCCGAAAGGTGCGCGTCCAGGTAAAGGCCCATCTGCTTGACCACGACCCGTTCATCCTCGGGCAGATCGGTCAGCATGGCGGGGTCCTTCTGGACCGCCAGCATGCGTTCCCGATACAGCCGTGTGGTCCCGGCCTTGCGGTCGGCCAACGCCCGCACCCCGTCGACGTTGTGATCACGCAACGCGGCGTTCTCCTCCATCAGCACCGCCGCCAGTTCATGGGCCGCGCGGATCACCTCGGCAACCGCATGCGAGGACCGCACCGCGCCCTTGGGCGGGCGCGCCTCCTGGGTCAGCCGGGAGGGACGAAGGCCAGGCGCGCGCCGTTCGGAAGCCTTGGCGCCGGACGCGGACGGACCGCCGCCGAGCGCCGGCCGCGCCTTCGGTCCCGGGGACGCCGTGATCGACGCCGCTGGCGCGGACCTGGACAACGCCGAGGCCGGCCGTGGACCGGGAGACGCGGGCACCGAGGCGCCGGCCGCCCCACCGGGCGCCGGCGGCACGGGCATGCGTGCGCCAACAGCCGGACGCGGCGGGCCGGCCGGCGCGGTCGCCCCACCGGGCGCCGGGGCACGGCCCACGGACAGGGGCGGCACCCCGGCCGTTGGCTTGCCGCTGGCGGCTTTTTGCGCGTCGGGTCGGCCCGAGACCCGCCCGCCCAGGGCCGGCGGCGGCTTGAGGGTCGGCTTGTCGGCGGCCATGGTTCAGACCTCCTGTTCGGCCAGCATGGTGCGCATCACGGCGTCAGCGATGCCGGTACGGCCGCCGGCGGCCATCATCTTCCCGTACTCATCCACCATCAGCGACCGCCACACCTCCTCGGCATGGCCGCCGCCGAAGGGCGGCTCCGTGGACACGCCCTTGAACATGGGCTGCAACATTTGGCTGATGAAGAACGCCTCGAAATCGCGCGCCGCGACGGCCGCCCGGGCTTCGTCCCGAAACCGCCGGGCGCCCGACAATGGATTGGCCTCGGCGCGGGCCGTCTCGGTGGCCATCGTGGCCCGGGTCTGCAGGGCTCCGTCGAGCATCGTCGGTCTCTCCTTCTTCCCTACATCACCTGGATTTCGGCCTGCAGAGCGCCGGCCGCCTTGACCGCCTGCAGGATCGAGATCATGTCGCGCGGCCCCACCCCCAGCGCATTGAGGGCATTCACCAGGTCCTGCAGGGTCACGCCGCCGTTCACCACCGTCAGGCGGTTTTCCTCGCCCTCGTCCACCTCGATCTCGGTGCGCGGCACCACCACGGTCTCGCCGGCGTTGGAGAACGGCGCCGGCTGCGACACCTGCGGTGTCTCGGTGACCCGGATGGTGAGATTGCCCTGCGCGATGGCCACCGTGTTAATGCGCACGTTGTCGCCGATGACGATGGTCCCGGTCTGCTCGTCGATGATGACGCGGGCCAGTTGATCGGGCTCCACGCGCAACTGCTCGATGTCGGTCAGCAGGTCCACCACGCCGCCGTCGCGGCCGCGCGGCACCCGCACCATGACGGTCGCCGGGTCCAGCGAGCGGGCCACGTTCGAGCCCAGGAACGTGTTGATGGCGTTGGCGATGCGCCGGGCGGTGGTGAAATCAGGGTTGCGCAGGCTGATCTTGACCGATTCCATGCTGCCCAACTCAAACGGCACCTCCTTCTCGACGATGGCGCCGTTGGGGATGCGGCCGCTGGTGGGCACGCCCTTGGTGATGGTCTCCGCCTCGCCCTGGGCGACGAAGCCGCCCACCTGCACCTGGCCCTGGGCCACGGCGTAGACCTCGCCGTCGGCCCCCACCAGGGGGGTGACCAGCAGCGTGCCGCCGAGCAGGTTCTCGGAGGTGCCAAGGGCGCTGATGGTCAC
>JANQGN010000573.1 GCA_028277295.1 Rhodospira sp. | reverse complement strand
TCCTCGGTCTCGGCCAGGAGGACGTCAAGGTCGCCGGCCCGCAAATCACCCAGAGAGCCCATTGTACTCCTTGCCCGGGACTGTCGTGGCCGGCGCCTGTGTGGGCGCGGGCCGACGGACGTTGCATCGAAAAAGAACCGTGTCTCCAAGGGTCGCCCGACTCGACCACTGGCCAGATCGGTCTTGAGCGCGGTTCCCGCCCGCGACCGACGGGGACGTTCCCCCGGGCTGGAGGCGACGGTGGCGGGTCCAGACCGGGCCCGCCTCGGATGAGGCGTCCAACCGGGCGCGGGATGCCGGAGTCCGGCTGCATTCACCCCGCCCCGAGCCGGTCCGTCGCCGGTCCTGACTCGTCAGGTCCAAAGATCCACCCCGCCTCGCGGCGCCGACGCGCCCACGTCGACCACCCCCCCGCGGCGCGGCCCCTTGTGCCGGACGACATGCCTTGTCGCCGTGACGCTCCACCGGTCCGAAAGGCGGCTCCCGCTTTTTTCGTCTCGCTTTAGCGCTCATCCGGGTCATCCCCGGTGACATCGCGACCGGGCTCCGCGTTGAGCGCCTCCTTGTCCCTGAGGGGGTGCCCCTCAGGGTCCCCGTGGTGGTCCCCTTCAGGGGTGCCGCCGGGCTGGGCCGCGTCGTCCGGCGACAGCGGCACGCCGTACAGTTCCAGGCGATGACCCGTCAGACGGTAGCCCAGGGAGCGGGCAATGTCGCGCCGGAGCTGCTCGATTTGCTCGTTGCGGAACTCGACCACCTTTCCGGTTTCGAGGTCGATCAGATGGTCATGGTGTTCCTCGGTCGCCGCTTCATAGCGCGCCCGCCCATCGCGGAAGTCGTGGCGCTCAAGGATGTCCTTTTCCTCGAACAGGCGGACCGTGCGATAGACGGTGGCGATGCTGATGCGAGGATCAATCACCGTAGCGCGACGGTACACTTCCTCGACATCTGGATGATCCTCAGCTTCGGACAGCACCCGGGCAATCACGCGGCGCTGCCCGGTCATTTTCATGCCCTTGTCGATACACCGTCTTTCGATCCGAGACATCATGGAAACGAGGCAAGGTCCCTGTGATGGTATGATGACGCTCTCGGGATATTAGGTGCGCGCCGCCCAAAAGAAAAGACATGGCCTACAGCCGGGCGCATGAAGGGCGCGCGACCATCCATGAACCGATGACGGACCAATGCCCAGGCCGGATCGGCGCACGGCGCCGGGTCCGTATCCGAGAGGCCGTCCCGGGTGGAGACGGCCTGTGGTTCGCGGGAATCCCGATTCGTGGCTTGGTGGCCGTGGAGGCGTTAGTTCTCGTTTTCGTCGCGGCGGCGCGCGCGCGTGCCCAGGCCGATTTTTTTGGCCAGCGAACTGCGGTGTTCCGCATAGCTGGGGGCGACCATGGGATAGTCTGGCGGCAGGCCCCAGCGGTCCCGATATTCCTCTGGCGTCATGCCGTAGGCGGTCTTGAGGTGGCGCTTGAGCATTTTCAGCTTCTTGCCGTCCTCCAGGCAGATGATATGGTCCTGGGTGACGGACTTCTTGATGGGCACCGCCGGTTGTGGTCTCTCGGGCTGTTGCTCCACCCGGCCGACGGTCGACAGGCTATCGTGAACCTCCCGGATAAGGGATGGAAGATCATTAACGGCGACAGAGTTGTTTCCGACATGCGCGGATACAATCTGGGCAGTCAGGCGCAGCAGGTCCTGTTCGCGGTCCATCGAGGTCATGCAAGAACCTTCCCGATAACGTTGGTGCCTTCGCCGAATTCAGCCGTGTCTTGGC
>JANQGN010000379.1 GCA_028277295.1 Rhodospira sp. | reverse complement strand
GCCGGCTGATCGGCAGGGCTCTGAACTCGGATGACAGATCCGTCAGGGTGCTCGTTTCCGTTGGAGATCCTTCGCACCCTTTGGGTGCTCAGGATGAGGGTTGTCCATTTAAAACAACCTCATCCTGAGGGAGTGAAGCGACCGAAGGATCTCCATCGCGTGCTCCGGTCCTCTCGGAAGGCGCTTCTTAAACGATCGTCCATCCGCGTTCGGAGCCCTGGGCTGATCGGGCACGACCTCGACGACACCTCGTGTCTTTTTGAAGACGGGACCCCGCGTGGGTCCCGTTTGTCCGTTACACCGCCACCAGCGCCGCCGCGACCCGGCGGTCCTCGGCGAGCAAGACGTTCCACGTCCGGCAGCCGGCGCCCGTGTCCATGGGTTCCGGAACGATTCCATGATCCCGAAGCACCTGGCGCAGGTCCGGCGGAACAAGGGTCATGGTCGCCCCGCACCCAATCACCAGGATCTCGACCTCGGCGGCAACCGCCAGTATGGGGGCCAGGCCCTCGGCGGTCAGCTCGCCAGACCAAGGCATCACCTGATCACGCAAGAGGATTAAGGACCCGGCGTGCTGGCGGCCCTGAATGCGAAAGGCGCCATCCCCGTAGGCCTGGATCAGCGGACGCTCAGCGGCCACCAGGGGGGTGATGTCCATCGGCTCCTCCGCGACAAAGCTCGAGACATGGGGGTTGACGTCGCTTGATCAGACGATTTTACCGAACCCCGGCTCAGCGCCGGGCCCCACGGCTGCCCTTGCCTTTGGGTTTACGCTTGCGCGCCCCCGCGTCGCGGCCTCCGGCGGCCGTGCGCTTGGACAGCGATACGCCCGGCGCCGCCGCGCGGTCCCCATCGTCTGGCTCGTCCTCGTCCTCCGGATCGGGGGACGGAACGAAGCCGTCAGCGCCCTCGACCACGGGCGCGGCCTCGGCGTTCCCCTCGCCCTCGAGCGTGCCCGTGTCTGCGTCAGCCTCCTCGCCGGCGATGGCCTCGCGCCGGAGATCGAAGTACACCAGGATCGGCACGGCCACGTAGATCGTCGAGTAGGTGCCGATGATGATGCCGAAGGCGAGCGCGGCGCTGAAGTTGCGCAGCACATCTCCGCCCAGGATCAGCAAAGACAAGACAGCGATCAGCGTGGTGATCGAGGTCAGGATGGTGCGCGACAGTGTCTTGTTGAGCGCCAGGTTGAGCAGGTCCACCAGGGCCATGCGCTTGAACTTGCGCAGCTTCTCGCGGACACGATCGTAAACGACCACGGTGTCATTGATGGAGTAGCCCGCCAGCGTCAACAGCGCCGCCACCGTGGTCAAGTCGAACTCTAGTCGCAGAACCGAGAACAGCCCCAGCGTCACCACGACGTCGTGGATCAACGCCACCATGGCGCCAACGGCAAATTGCCATTCGAACCGGAACCAAATGTAGAGCACGATCGCCAGAATGGACAGCGACACCGCCCAGATGCCGGCCTCGATCAGTTCGCCGCCCACCTTGGGGCCAACCAGCTCGACACGGCGGTAGTCCACCCCCTCGTCCAGGACCCCCTGAATGGCCAGCAGGGCGGCGTTTTCTTGTTCCTCGGTGGTGTCCTCTGGCTGCTGGACGCGGATCATCACGTCCCGAGGATCGTCGCCGATATGGGTCAGCGCCACCGCCCCCAGCCCAAGACCATTGAGCCGGTCCCGAAGATCGCCCATGTCCGGCTCGGCCGGCAATCGGGCCTCGACCAGGATGCCGCCGGCGAAATCAATACCGAAATTGAGCTGTTGCACGGTCAGAGAGACAATCGCGCCCAGCACCAGGATGGCTGAGAGGACCAGCGCCTGAAGGCGGCGCTTCATGAAGTCGATGGTGGTATCCACCGGAATCAGGGTGATCAACGCGGCCATGGAGAGGGTCCTCAAATCGGCAGGGCCTTGGCGCGGCTGCGGCGCAGCCAGACGACAACCATAAGGCGGGTGACCATCACGGCGGTGAACATGGAGGCCAGCACGCCAATGCTCAGGGTCACGGCGAAGCCCTTCACCGGGCCGGAGCCGAAGTAGAACAGCAACGCGGCGGCCACCAGGGTTGTCACGTTGGCGTCGACGATGGCCTTGAACGCCTGCCGGAAGCCGGTCTCGATACAGTTCATGAGGCTGCGGCCGTTGCGTGCTTCCTCGCGCATGCGTTCGAAGATCAGCACGTTGGCGTCCACCGCCATGCCCATGGTCAGCACGATGCCGGCAATACCCGGCAGCGTCAGGGTGGCCCCCAGCAGGCTCAGCGCGCCCAGCAGGAGGAACAGGTTCAGCACCAGGGCCACCACCGCCATGCCGCCGAACATGCCGTAGGTGGCGATCATGAAGACGATGACCAGCAGAAAACCGAGCGCGCTGGCCAGCGCGCCGGCCTCGATGGAGTCGGCCCCCAGGCCCGGCCCAACGGTGCGTTCCTCCAGCACCGTCAAGGGGGCCGGCAGGGCACCAGCGCGCAGCAGCAGCGCCAGGTCCTGGGTTTCCTGCACCGAAAAGCTGCCAGAGATGACGCCCGAACCGCCAAGGATGGGCTCACGGATCACCGGGGCACTGATCACGGCGCCGTCGAGCACGATGGCCAGGTTCTGGCCCACCGCCTCCTGGGTTACCCGCCCGAAGCGCTGACCGCCGGCGGTGTCGAAGCGGAAGCTGACGACCGGCTGGTTGTCCTGAAAGTTGGGCTGGGCATCCACCAGGCGATCGCCGGAGACGGCGATCCGCTTGCGCACGGCGTAGCGCGGTGGCCCGTCGGCATTGTTCTCACCCGCCGGCACGATACTGGTGCCGGGCGGCACCTGGCCCGCGGCCAGGTCCTCGGGCGAGACGCGCTCGTCCAGCAGGTGGAAGTTCAGCTTGGCGGTCCTGCCAATCAGCGCCTTGATGCGCTGAGGATCATCCACGCCGGGCAGTTCAACGATGATCCGGGTATCGCCCTGGCGCTGAATGGTGGGCTCGCGGGTGCCGGTCTCATCCACGCGGCGGCGCACGATCTCGATGGACTGCTCGACGGCCTGGTGGCGGCGCTCGGCAAGCGCCTGCTCGTCGAACGTCAGCACGAAGCGCCCCTCGCCCGTCTCCTCAAACTCGGTCGCGGCGCTGTCCAGCCCGCGCAGCAGGCGCGCGGCCTCGGTCTGTTGCCCCGCGTCGGGAATGGTGACCACGGCGGCGCCGCCTTCCACCCCGAGGCCCACATAGCGGATGCGGGCTTGCCGCAGTTCGGCGCGGGCGCTTTCCACGAGGGACTCGAGTTGCTCGCGAACGACGGCGTCGGTTTCCACCTCCAGCAGCAAATACGACCCCCCCTGAAGATCCAGGCCAAGAGTCACCGGTTGCCACCAGGCCGGCAGGGTGTCGGTCTGGCCCCGCAGGACATTGGGCACGGAAAAGACGATCCCGGCCAGGCAGATGGCCAGGATCAGCCCGATTTTCCATTTCGCGAAGTACAGCATGGACGGCGATCCGCTGGAACGGGGAGGCAGATCGGCGGGAGGGAAACGCGATCCGCCCCCGCCGAACGAGGATCAGCGGGACTTGCTGAGCAAGCCCTTCAACTTCTCGGCGCCGCCCTTGCCGCCACCGCTTCCATTGTTGTTGTCGTCGTCATCGCCGGTATCGTCGTTGTCGGCCGCGCCCTTGCGGGGCTTGCCGCCACTGGCGACCGGCTCGGTCTTCGACAGCACGTTGGCGATCATCTCCCGCATGACCCGCACGCGGACACCGTCGGCGATTTCCACCTGAAGCTCGGTATCCGTCACCACCTTGGTTACGGTACCGATCAGGCCGCCATTGGTCACCACCCGGTCGCCGCGCCGAATGGCCTCCAGCATCGCCTTATGCTCCTTCATCCGCCTCTGCTGCGGGCGGATGAGCAGGAAGTAGAAGATCACGAAGATCAGGATCAGCGGGAGAAAGGCGCCCAGGCTCTCGGTGAAGCCGCCGGGCTGGGCGGCCTGGGCATAGGCGGGGCTGATGAGCATCCACGCTCTCCTTGCATGCGGTCAGAGGGGACAGGGTCGACGGGCGCGACGGACAGAGCCACCCGAGGTCGTCCCCAGGGTCATCGGTGGCGGGACTATAGCGATCCAGGTCCCCGATGCAAACGCGGCGACACTGGCTCTCGCCCCCGAGTCCTCACGACGGGCAGGCATACCCCTCGATTGCCGGCACGCGGCCCCGTGGTAAGGTGCCCGTCCTTTGTCCGTCAACAGCCAAAAGACTCGAACCGCCATGGCCAACCTGGAGCGCCTCGCCGAAACCCTCACCCGCATCGCCGACAGCCTGGACCGCCTGGCCCCGCCACCCCCGCCGGTCACCGACATGACCCAGGCCGACGCCTTCGTCTGGCACGCCGATCCGGAATGGCTGGAGCCGGTTCCCGTCGTCAACCGCGTGCCGCTTGATCTTTTACGGGGCATCGATCGGCAGATTGAGGTGCTGACCCAGAACACCCGCCGCTTTGCCCTTGGCCTGCCGGCCAACAACGCGCTGCTCTGGGGGGCACGCGGCACCGGCAAGAGTTCGCTTGTCAAGGCCGTACATGCGGCCATCGCCGAGGAACGGCCGGCCAGCCGCCTGGCGCTGGTGGAGATTCACCGCGAGGATATCCCGTCCCTGCCCCGCCTGCTGTCGCGGCTGCGTGGCTGCGGCCGGCGCTGCCTTCTGTTCTGCGACGATCTGTCCTTTGACGGCCACGACACCAGCTACAAGTCTCTCAAGGCCCTGCTTGAAGGCGGACTCGAGGGCCGGCCCGACTCCGTGCTCTTCTATGCCACCTCCAACCGCCGTCACCTGCTGGCGCGCGAGATGGTGGAAAACGAACAGTCCACCGCCCTGCACGCCGGTGAGGCGGTGGAAGAAAAGGTGTCCCTTTCCGACCGCTTCGGCCTGTGGCTCGGGTTCCACAATGTGGACCAGGCCACCTTCCTGGCGATCGTGCAAGCCTATGTGAATCGCCACGGCCTGGCCATCGATGACGACACCCTGCGCACCGAGGCGCTGCAATGGGCCACGACACGAGGGAGCCGCTCTGGCCGCGTGGCCTGGCAGTTCATCCAGGATCTCGCCGGGCGCCTGGGCCGGCGCCTTGACTAGGGCAAATCCCGAGCGATCTGGCACAGATCGCGACGACGATTTGCTTGAAAAGCAAATTGCTAGAGCATGCAGGGCGATTCAGAAATCGCGCAACATGCTTGTCTTATGGTTTGGGTCGGCTCGATCGGCAAGATTGAGCCGCTGGCCGGGGGTGGCCACCCCCGGCCAGC
>JANQGN010000224.1 GCA_028277295.1 Rhodospira sp. | reverse complement strand
TAAATGGACAATCCTCATCCTGAGCACCCAAAGGGTGCGAAGGATCTCCAACGGAAACGAGCAACCTAACGGATCTGTCATCCGAGTTCAGAGCCCTGGGTGTGCGCCAGCGCTATCCGTCGACGCGGGCCAGCCACCCGGCGAGCCTCGGCCGCTGCCCGTCGCTCAGGGTCAGGCGGATGAAGGTGGTGGCGTCGATGGCGGCCATGACAACCCCTGGCACCGTGCCCAGGTCGGGGATGTCGAGTGTCAGGGCCTGACCGTGACCAAGCCCAACGTCCCTGTCCAACACGCCGATGCCGTTGGCGGAGACCTCGTGCAGAACGCTGGGCTGAGGTGATCCGACGGGCCCGGACTCGCCCGCCCGGCGAACGGCGACACCGACGTTGACCGTTTTCAAGGTATTGTCTCCGTGGCGCGCGTCTCCATTCGCACGCCGCATGAGCCCATCCAGGGCATCCTCGAGGTGACGGACTTGCTCAATGACCTGCTTGGCGTAGTGCTCCACCTCGTCCGCCTGGCCGGCGGTGGTCTCGGCGGAGTCCGAGACTTGGCCGATGCTGGCCGAGGCATCCTGGGTGCCTTGGGCCGCCTGCTGGGCGTTCTGGCTGATTTCCCGGGTCGCCTCGGTCTGGTGATCCACCGTGGTCGACACGGTCGTGGTGATGGAGCTGATTTCGGTGATGACGCCCGCGATCCCCTGGATGGCCTGCACGGCCTCGCCGGTGGCCGACTGCATGGCGTTCACTTGATGAGCAATGCTCTCGGTTGCCTTCGCGGTCTGCTGGGCCAGGGCCTTGACCTCGCCGGCCACCACAGCGAAGCCCTTGCCGGCATCGCCAGCGCGCGCGGCCTCGATGGTGGCATTGAGCGCCAACAGGTTTGTCTGTCCGGCGATATCGGAAATCATCCGCACCACGGTGCTGATCTCTCCGGCGGCGGAGGCCAGGTCGCCAACGCGGGCGTTGGTGTCATCCGCACGGCGCGAGGCGTTCCGGGCGATGTCGGCGGCGCTGGTGACGTGCCGGCTCATCTCGTCAATGGAGGCGGCCATTTCCTCGGCTGCGGCGGCCACGGAGTCGACGTTCGCCGATGAGCCCTGGGCGGCGGCCGCCGCCGCTCCGGCCCCGCCGACGGTCTCGCGGACGGCCTGGGCCATCTGCTCGGCGACCGTGTGCATGGCGCCGGCCTGCTGGCGCACGGCGGTGATCACGCTGCGGACCTCGTCTTCCAGGGCCGTGGTCAAGCCTAGCATCTCGCAGCGCACCTTTCGGGCGGTGCGCCGCTGCTGGGCGGACTGGTCCGCCTGAAGCCGCTGCACCTCCAGGGCGTTTTCCTTGAACACGGTGATGGCCCGGGCCATGTCCCCGACCTCGTCGCGCGCCTCGACGTGCGGCACGGTGACGGTCAGGTCTCCGCCGGACAGGGTGCGCATGGCCAAGGCAATGTTTCGCAAGGGCCGGACAATGGAGAGCCGCGCCACGCCCAGACCCATGCCCAGAGCGATCAGCGCGCACACCAGGAGGATCACGCCCATCCAGGCTTTCAAGGTGCGCAAGGTCGCGAAGAACTGGTCCACCGGCGTGCCCACGTAGAGGACGCCGATGACCGTCCCGGCGCTATCGAGGATCGGGTCGTAGCCGGTGATGTAGGACCGCCCCAGAATGTCGACGATGCCGCGAAACGGTGTCTTGTCACGGAATACGGCGTCATGAGCGGCGTTGCGGGCCAAGGTGGTGCCCACCGCCCGGGTGCCGTCGGCCCTGACGACATTGGTGGTGACCCGCCGGTCGCCCATGAAGATGGTGGCCGTCCCACCCACCTGGGCAACGACAGTGTCGACGATGGCGCTGTTCCCGTTCAACACAACGTTGCCCACCAGCATCTGATCGCCCTCTATCCGCACGTCGGGGCCATATTCATGCACTTCATCCCAGGCGACCCGCATGCTGACGTCGATGCTGGCCAACGCGGCGCGGTGGGCGTCACGGTTCAGGATGATCAATCCGGCGGCACCCACGAAGCCGCCGATCAGAATGGTGTTGATGAGGATCACCAGCGCCATGCGCGCCGAAATCGTCAGCTGGGGTCGGGTCATGCCGCAGTCCTCAAGTCATCTAGACAGCGAGCGAAAATGACGACCCATCCCAGGAAATGGCAACGAGGAAATTGTGAATTTCCAACTAAATATGTATGTTTTATGACCGTTATTTATGTTTATCCGGCATATTGGACGGTGGCCTAGGAACAGTGACGCACCTATTTATAGAAATATATATCATTACTACGTCAGAGCGCGTGTTCCCGCGGGTGTCTCGATTTCGGCGGACAGGCGGATGTGTTCGGCGGTGTGGAAGACGACTCGATCGTCCGCGAAGACACTCCGCAAGCGATGCCGGATCTCCGCCGCCAGCGGATGCTCGACGATCAGCCGGGCCAGGCGGCAGCCCCGATCCGTCATCCCGGCGGCCGGCAGGGGGCCCTGGGGCCACTCGATGATGGTTGGATACGCCCCCTCGAAGGGCATGCCGCCATTGTAGGGGACCGTGATGCGCCAGGACAACGCCCCTCGACTCACACCTGTTGGAATGCCGACGTCGGCCGGGGCAACCCGCATGGCCGCGTCCAGATCGTCGGTGCGCACGACCCATGTGGACAGATAGGCCGGTCGCTTCCCATGCCGGTCCAGGGCATACCAGCGGGGCCGCGGCGGCGGCGGCGCCATGGGATCGACCGCGATGATCTCCAGGAACGCATCGTCGCCCAGGCGCATCAGATGATTATGCGTGCCCATCTGGGGATGCGCGCCGCCGGGCGGGACCTCGACGCCCAGGGTCTGGCGCACGTGCGCCACGCCATCCGCCAGGGTGGGCGCGGCGATTGCCAGGTGGTCGAAGACGAACCGGGGCTTCATCGGGATCCCTTTGGGCGTGTGGCACGAAACACGACGGGCCGGCGCTGGCGTGGCGCCGGCCCGTCAGGTCATGGTACCGGTCCCACCCTAAACATAGTGAGCGTCCAGCGGCGCGAAGCCGTTGAAGCCCACCGAGGCGTAGGTGGTGGTGTAGGCGCCGGTGGACAGCAGCCGCAGCCGGTCACCGGCCCGCAGGGACAGGGGCAGCCGCACCCCGGCCTTGTCATAGAGAACGTCCGCGCTGTCGCAGGTGGGGCCGGCCAGCACCACCGGGCCCGTGCCCGCGCCGTCGCCGTCGCGGTCGGTGGTTATGGGGTAGCGGATGGCCTCGGCCTCGGTCTCCGCAAGCCCATTGAAGCGCCCGGTGTCCAGGTAGACCCAGCGGCGTTCCTCGTCGGCATCCTTGCGCGACACGAGCACCACCTCGGTTTCCAGCACGCCCGCGTTGCCCACCAGACCCCGGCCGGGCTCGATGATCAGGTTGGGCGCCGGACCGTCGAACAGGCGGCCGACGGCGGCGCGAATGCCGGCGGCGTAGGCGCTCAACGCGGGGACGGGACGGCCGGCGTACTGGCTGGGCAGGCCGCCGCCCAGGTTGATCAGCGACGGCGCCAGGCCGTCCGCGCGCAGATCGCGGAACAGGTCGGCACAGGTCTTCAGGGCACGGTCCCACTGGGTCGGATCGGTCTGTTGCGACCCCACATGGAACGACAGCCCGGCGGCCTCCAGCCCCAGGCGGTCGGCCAGGCGCAGCAGGTCACGGGCCATGGCCGGGGAGCAGCCGAACTTGCGCGTCAAGGGCCACTCGGCGCCGGTGTTATCGATCAGCAGCCGGCAGAACACCCGCGAGCCCGGAGCATGGGCGGCGATCTTGCGCAGTTCCTCTTCCGCGTCGAAGGCGTACAGGGTCACACCGCGATCAAAGGCGGCGGCGATATCTCGGGCCTTCTTGATGGTGTTGCCAAAAGACAGGTGCGCCGGGTCGGCGCCCAGCCTCAGGCACAGGTCGATCTCCGCCAGGCTGGCCGTGTCGAAGCGCGACCCCAGGCCGACCAGCCGGGCGACAAGGGGCACCGCCGGGTTGGCCTTGACGGCATAGAACACGTCGGCCTCGGGCAAGGCCGCGCGCAGCGCGTGATAGTTCTCCTCCACCACGTCCCCGTCGATCACCAGGCACGGTGTCGCGGGGCGTTCGGCAAGGAAAGCGGCCATCTTGCGGGTGAGGCCCGGGGCCACCCATTCGGGCGGCCGGGACACAAGGCACAGCGTGGGATGCCCGGGCGCGCCATGGGGCTCGTCGGTGACGGGCGCCGCCACGGCCGCCAGGGGCGCGGTGGGGCGGGGCGCGGAGATCACATCCGCGCGCAGGGCAAAGGGAGCCATGTCCACCTCCTTCGGGGGCACGGGGTGGCACGGCTTCCATGCACCGACAGGGCACGGGCCACACGGACCCGCGACCGGCCAGGCGGTCGCCGCGCCCACTCTCATCTTAGGCACATATGGGGACGCGGGTCGGGCGGGTCCGCCCTAGACCACGCCGCGCTTGTGCTCGACGAGTTGAGACTGGCTGGTCTCGAACGCCTTGCGGAACACCGGCACGGCTCTCAAGGGTTGGGCGTCGCCGCACATGAAAATGTCCAGCGCCGCGTACCCGCATTCCGGCCACGTATGAATGCTGATGTGCGATTCGGCCAGCACGGCCACCCCGGAGACCCCGCCATTGGGCGAGAAGTGGTGCAGGTGGATGTGCAACAGCGTGGCGTCGGAAACCCGGACGGCCTCGCGCATGGCCTGTTCGACACGGTCCAGATCGTCGATGCCCTTGGCGTTCCAAAGGTCGAGGATCAGGTGGCGTCCCGCGAATGTCAGCCCATTCTCGGTAATGAAGTGGTCAAGTCTGTCGTCGTCCTGGGGTACCTCGACGGGCACGGTGTGGAGACGAACGGACGGAACGGATCTTACCTCTGCTCGGGCTTCGCGGGCCTCCGCTTCAGTATTCACCGCCAATTGGGGGGATGCGTAGCGCATGGTTCCATATCCCTCTAACCAGCGTTGAACCCGAAGGGTCTTGTTTCGTGTGAACAAGCCTCGTCTGTGGTTGTCGACTG
>JANQGN010000684.1 GCA_028277295.1 Rhodospira sp. | reverse complement strand
CACCTGAACCACGGCCGCCGAGAACCCGCACATGGGCGCGGCCGGCGTGCCCTTCATGTACAGCACCACGTCGTTGTCGGCGATGTCCTGGCGAATGCGGTCGAAGGCCGGATTGTCGGTCATGATGTCCCTTCCCTGCGACTGGCGCCCCCACGGGCGGTTGTTGGGTTGGCGGAATACGGTCGAGCCCTGTCGCGACGGCTGCCACGGTGGTGTGAGACCGGATACGACGCCCGTGGCGCGTCCCGCGTCGACGAGTCCCCACATTTCCTGGACCAATTTAGTCCAATTTAATGCTGGCGATGGATATGGCCTTGTCCAGCGGCGCTGTCAACGGCGTCGATCGACCGGCGCCGCCCAGCTGCCGGCCTACCCCGCTTCCCGCAGCAAGGTGAGCTGACGGGAGCGGCTACCGCCTTCCTCGTCGATCAACGGGATCGGGTAGTCGCCCGTGAAGTAGTGATCCAGGAACGCCGGGGCGGCCGCGTCGCGGCCTGGCTCTCCCATCGCCCGGTACAGTCCGTCCAGTGTCACGAAGGCCAGGCTGTCCACGTCGATGTAACCGGCCATGCCCTCCATGCTCATGCGGCTGGCGACCAGATCGGCCTTCTCGGGCGTATCGATGCCGTAGAAGCATGGGAAGCGGATGGGCGGGCTGGCCACCCGCATATGCACCTCGGCGGCGCCGGCCTCGCGCACCATGCGCACGATCTTCACGGAGGTGGTGCCGCGCACGATGGAATCGTCAATCAGCACCACCCGCTTGCCCTTGAGCACCGACATGTTGGCGTTGTGCTTCAGGCGAACGCCCAGGTGGCGGATTTCGTTGGTGGGCTCGATGAAGGTCCGGCCCACGTAGTGATTGCGGATGATGCCCAGTTCGAAGGGCAGCCCGGCGCCCTCGGCGAAGCCCATGGCCGCCGGCACCCCGGAATCCGGCACCGGCACCACCACGTCAGCCCCCACCGGCGCCTCCCGGGCCAGTTCGGCGCCAATCGCCTTGCGCACCTCGTAAACGCTCAGCCCCCCAAGCACGCTGTCCGGGCGGGCGAAGTAGATGTACTCGAACAGGCAGGGCCGCGGTCGAACGGCCCGGAAGGGCTTCAAGCTCTCGATGCCGTCCTCGGTGATGATCACCATCTCACCCGGCTCCACATCACGCACCAGCTGGGCGCCGATGATGTCGAACGCACAGGACTCCGAGGCCAGCATATAACTCTCGCCCAGGCGCCCCAGCACCAACGGCCGCACCCCGAAGGGATCACGCACCCCGATCAGCTTGCGCTGGGTGAGCATCACCAGGGAATACGCCCCCTCGACCTGCCAGAGCGCCTCGACCAGGCGATCCACCATCCGCCCCTTGGTGCGCGCCATCAGGTGCAGGATCACCTCGGTGTCGGTGGTTGACTGAAAGATGCACCCCTCGCCGATCAGTTCGCGGCGCAGGGTCATGGCGTTGGTGAGATTGCCGTTGTGGGCGATGGCGATGCCGCCCAGGTCCAGTTCGGCGAACAGCGGCTGAACGTTTCGGGGG
>JANQGN010000661.1 GCA_028277295.1 Rhodospira sp. | reverse complement strand
CGCGCTTGGTTCAGGAACACGCCCACCAGGTCGGTGGCCGTCTCGAAGTCGGTGGCACGGTGACGCGGGGATGGCACGGGGTCGTCTCCTTCCGGATCTCGGGCAAGGCGCCGGCCCCGCCCAAGTGTTGTGTCTTTCTTTTTGCACGACCATAGGTTTTACGCCGGCCGTGTTTGCATATGGACTATCTTTCTCCTTCGGACGGCGGCGGCAAGGCAAGACCGGAATGGGCCGGTGCCCGCCTGCCCTCGCGGACCAGTGGACTCCTGGCCCGGGGCTCCCCATATCGCGGGGAACAGAAGGAGGACCGCATGACCGTTTCCGCCCCAGCGCCGATCACCCCAGCCTCGCGCTCCGTGTCCGCCCCGGAGGGCGGTGGCGGCGTGGCATCAACTCTTCCCGGTTGGGACCTGTCGGACCTTTACGGCGGCATGACCGATCCGTTGCTGGACTCGGACCTGAACACCGCCCGGGCGTCGGCGATCGCCTTCCGCGAGCGTCATCTGGGGCGCGTGGCCGCGTTGTCGGGCGAGGACCTGGGCGCGGCCATTGCCGCGTTCGAGGCCGTCAGCGAGACCCTCTATCGCCTGATGTCCTACGCCCAGTTGCTGCATGCGGTGGACCAGACAGACCCGACCATCGGGCGCTTCCATCAGGGCCTTCAGGAGACCGTGACGGACATTTCGTCGCAGCTTCTCTTTTTCACGCTGGAGATCAACCAGCTCGACGACGAGACCCTGGCGGCGAAGATGAGCGCCCCAGCCCTGGCCCACTACGCGCCCTGGATCCGCACCGTGCGGGCCTTCCGGGACCACGAGTTGCCCGAGGCCATGGAGCGGCTGCTGCACGAGAAGGAGGTGGCCGGGCGCGCCGCCTGGGTGCGCCTGTTCGATGAAACCCTGGCCCACCTGCGCTTCGGCATCGACGGCCAGTCGCGCACCCTGACCGAGGCTTTGGATCAACTCTCCGACAGTCAACGGCCGCGACGCGAGGCCGCCGCCCGGGCCATTGGCCAGGAGCTGGCCGCGAACGCGCGGCTGTTCACGCACATCACCAACTCGCTGTCCAAGGACAAGCAGATCGAGGACACCTGGCGCCAATACCCGCACCCGCTGGCGTCGCGCAACCTGGCCAACCAGGTCGAGGATGAGGTGGTGGAGGCGCTGGTCACAGCGGTCCGCGAGTCCTATGCCACGACCGCCCACCGGTACTACGCCCTGAAGGCGCGCTGGTTCGGGTTGGACAAGCTGGCCTCCTGGGACCGCAACGCGCCACCGCCCAACGCCGACGATCGCCGCTATACCTGGGCCGAGGCGCGCGATCTCGTGCTCGACGCCTACGGGGCGTTCAGCCCGCGCCTGGCCGAGATCGGCCGGCGCTTCTTTGATAACGCCTGGATCGATGTGCCGACGCGCCCGGGCAAGACGTCCGGCGCCTTCGCCCACCCCACCGTTCCGTCGGCGCACCCCTACCTGCTGCTGAACTTCATGGGCCGCAGCCGCGATGTCATGACCCTGGCGCACGAACTGGGCCATGGCGTGCATCAGGTGCTGGCGGCGCCACGCGGCGTGCTGATGTCGGACACCCCGCTGACCCTGGCCGAGACCGCGTCGGTGTTTGGCGAGATGCTCACCTTCCGCGCCATGCTGGAGGGCGAGACCGACCCCA
>JANQGN010000628.1 GCA_028277295.1 Rhodospira sp. | reverse complement strand
ATTTTATTTACACTTTTATAAAATATTTGCATTATATATATATATATATATACCTGGATTTTTGAAAACCGGGTTAGCAAAAAAATATCAACTCATTCTACTACTTGGCAATTTAAAACAATAAAACTCATTCAAAGACCGATTAAAAGCCTTTATCTGACGCCGGGC
The DNA here is from genome assembly GCA_028277295.1 of Rhodospira sp. Taxonomy (GTDB): domain Bacteria; phylum Pseudomonadota; class Alphaproteobacteria; order Rhodospirillales; family Rhodospirillaceae; genus Rhodospira. The sequence continues at coordinate 3,317 of JANQGN010000628.1, read as the reverse complement.
AGTAAGTTAATGGTCCCTTGAAGCATTCCAACAGCTCCAAATTTAAAATGACGCAAATTTTAGAACATTTATTCAGTATCATACGGCGTGCGAGTCGGGCCCAGGCACACAATATACTGCGGTTGTCGGGACTTTCCGGACGGGCTCTGAGGAGCGTGAACTCCGAAGCAATCCAGGGCAAACACACTGTCTTCCGCCCCTGGGTTGCGTCGCCCGCATCAAAAGATGCGGGCGCTCGATGACGGGTTTTTCCAGAGACCCCACCGGCCGCCGCCCCTTACCGATCAAAAATCAGTGTACGTACGATAGCCTTCCAAGCGGCGGACATGCCCCCATATGAAGGGCATCCCAGCAACCGTGTCCCGGTCCGGCCGCCCCATGATTCCCCCCCTTCTGGAGCACGAGTCCCTCCTGCGCCTGTCCGTGTTCCTGGGCATGCTGGGCGTCATGGCGCTGTGCGAGGCCGCCCGCCCGCGCCGCGCCCGCACCTTGCCGCGCTGGCTGCGCTGGAGCAACACCCTGGCCCTGGCGGCCCTGGATACGCTGTTGTTGCGCCTGGTGTTGCCGGTTCTGGCGGTGGGCCTGGCGGTCTGGGCCGAAGCCGAGGGCTGGGGCCTGCTCAACGTCATGGCCGTGCCCGGCTGGCTGGCCATCGCCGTCTCGCTGCTGTTTCTGGACCTCATCATCTACGCCCAGCACCGCGCGTTTCACGCCATACCAGCGTTGTGGCGGCTGCATCGGGTGCACCACGCCGACACCGACCTCGACGTGGTCACAGGCCTGCGGTTCCATCCACTGGAAATCCTTGTGTCCATGGGGATCAAGCTGGCGGCGGTGGCGGCCCTGGGCGCGCCGCCCGTGGCGGTGCTGCTGTTCGAGGTGATCTTGAACGCCTGCGCCCTGTTCAACCACGCCAACCTGCGGCTGCCGGCGCCGGTGGACCGGACGGTGCGTTGGCTTCTGGTCACGCCGGACATGCACCGTGTGCACCACTCCACGCGGCGAGAGGAGACCAACAGCAACTTCGGCTTCTCGCTGTCCTGGTGGGATCGCCTGCTGGGGACCTACACCGCCCAGCCGGCCGCCGGCCATGAGGCCATGACCCTGGGCCAGGACCGGTTCCGCGCCGCGCGCGATCAGTGGCTGGATCGCCTGCTGCTGCAGCCCTGGCGCGGCCCGGACGCGGACCCCGATCCCGACTCGAAGACACTCAGACCCTCAAACGCCGCAGCGACACGCAGGTGATGTCGTCGGCCTGCGGCTCGCCGTGGGCGAACTCGGCCACCGCGGCCATGACGCGCCCGTTCAGGGTTTCCGCCTCCAGGTCGCCGAGACTGGCCAGCAGAGCCGTCAACCGCGCATCGCCAAACTCCACGCCACTCGGGTTGAACGCCTCGGTCACGCCGTCGGTGTAGAGGAACAGACTGTCGCCCGGCCCCAGGGTAACCGTCGCCTCGGCATAGGTCAGCCCGTCCAGAACCGCCAGGGCCGTCCCCCCGGTGAGCGGCAACGGCTCCACCGGGCCGTCGGCGCGCAGGCACAGCGGCGGATTGTGACCGCCGTTGGCGTAGACCAGGCGCCCCTCATGAACGTGATACAACCCATAGAAGACGGTGACGAACAGTTCCTGGTCGTTGGTCTCGCACAACAGGTCGTTCAGCTTGGCCAGGCAGGTCCCCGGCGGCTCGCCGAACAGGGCCGTCGCTTTCAGCAGGGTGCGGGCCATGGCCATGAAGAAGGCGGCCGGCACCCCCTTGCCGGAGACGTCGGCCACGACCAGGCCGATACGGCCGGCGTCGATCTCGAAAAAGTCGTAGAAGTCCCCGCCCACCTCCTTAGCCGGGCGCATGCTGCCATGCAGGTCCATCTCCGGCCGGGGCGGGAAGCGCTTGGGCAAGATCGAAAGCTGCATGTCATGGGCGATGCCCAGTTCACGCTGAAGCGACAGATAGGCGGTCTTGGTGGCCAGGGCCTCGCGCAACTCGGCGATCACCTCGCGCAGGCGCTCGTGCTGCTCGCGCACCCGGCTGGCCATCTTCTGGATGGCCGGCGCCATCATGCCCAGGCCGCCGGCCTCGGCACCGTCCAGATCCTCGCCCGACGTCCGGGTACGGGTCATGGCCCGGCTGGCCTCGGTCTCGATCTCCGCCAGGTCGGCGAGAATGTCCTCGCGGGCCTCGTCCTCCAGGGTCTGGGCGAGCCGCGTCATCTCCTGACGAATGAAGCGTTCCTGACGGTGCCGCTGGCGCGAGCGCGACCGCTTCAGGCGCTCCAGCGACATCTGCCGCCGGCGCAACACCTCCAGGGCGCGGGCCAGGTTGCCGATCTCGTCGGCGCGGTCCACGCCTTCCACGGTGCTGCGCGTGTCGCCCTCGGTCAGGCCCTGGAGCACACCGAGAGCCGCCTCAAGCGGTAAGAACGCATAGCGCATGTACCACCCCAGGGTGGCGATCATCAGGACCAGGAAGCCGCCGACGGCGATCAGCGTCACCTTGGCCACCTGATCCTGGCGCCGTTCGCTCTCCGTCACGTCCTTGACGATCACCAGATTGCCCGCCAGGGCCCCCTGGCCGCCGTGCCCCGTGTCCAGTGGCAGAATGGCCAAGGACAGACTGCGGCTGTCCAGGGGAACGATGCGCAGGGTGTCCACCTCCGGATCGATGGCGTTGGCTTCGACCAGGGCGTCCCAAAGCTGGGGTGTGGTGCCGGCGAGCATGCGGCCGCGCCGGTTGACCACGAACACGTCGTCCCCGGTCTCGTGCTCCATGCGCGCCAGCACGGCGGCGACATTCCGGGCGACCGTGAGCACACCCACCACCCGGCCCCGGTCCTGCAAGGGCAGGCTGTCGGCCACGAACACGTTGCGCCCGGCGTCCTGGGCCAGGCCGCGCACGCGCTCGCCGGTCAGCACCCGCTCGGCCTGGGCCCCATCCAGGATGGGCGAGGGGAACAGCGACGCCTGCGAGGTGAAGGCAAGCCCCCCCTGACCATTCAGCACCTCGAAGCGGGAGATGCTGCCGCGCATGATCAAGGCATCGGACACCGAGGTGAACACGGTGGAGATGAGCCCGCTGTCGCCGCTGTCCAGGGCACTGCTGATCACCGGCACGTTGGTGAAATCGGGGACCTCGGTGTCCATGCGCTCCAGCGTGCTTTCCAGCACCGCCGCCCATAGCGACTGATAGCCGGACAGCACCGCGTGGGCGTAGCGGACATCGTTGAGGCGCTCGCGCTCGAACGCCGCCAGCACCAGGCCACCCGTCAGCACCACGGCAAACAACAGGACGATGAGGATCAGGCGGGTGCGCAGGAGCATG
>JANQGN010000669.1 GCA_028277295.1 Rhodospira sp. | reverse complement strand
GGCCGTTGCCCAGTCCGGGCGACAGGGTATGATGCGCCCATGCGTATTCTGGTGGTTGAAGACGATGCCGAGGCGGCGGCCTACCTGGTGAAGGGGCTGCGAGAAAGTGGTTACGTTGTGGACCATGCCGACAACGGCATGGATGGCCTCTACATGGCCACCAACGAACCCTATGACGCCGTGGTGCTGGACCGCATGCTGCCGCGCCTCGACGGTCTGGCGGTGGTGGAGACCTTGCGCAAGGCCGGCAAGCAGATGCCCGTGCTGATTCTGTCGGCGCTGGGAGAGGTTGACGCGCGCGTGCAGGGCCTGCGCGCCGGTGGCGACGACTACCTGGCCAAGCCTTACGCCTTTTCGGAACTGCTGGCGCGCCTGGAAGTCCTGCTGCGGCGCCGGGAGGGGAGCGGCCAGCAAACCCGCCTGCAGGTCGCCGACCTGGAAATGGACCTGCTGGCCCGAAGCGTGACCCGCGCGGGCCGTGCCATCACCCTGCAGCCGCGCGAGTTCCGGCTTCTGGAGTACCTGATGCGTCACGCCGGCCAGGTGGTCACCCGCACCATGCTGCTGGAAAACGTCTGGGACTATCACTTCGATCCCCAGACGAATGTGATCGACGTGCATGTCAGCCGCTTGCGCCAGAAGATCGACAAGGACTTCGACACCTCGCTGATCCAGACCGTCCGGGGCGCGGGCTACTGCCTGCGGGGATCCGATTAACGCCGGTGGCGCCACGGTGCGGTTGTTCGGCACCACCGTGTTCCGGCTGGCGCTGATTTCGGCCATAGTGTTCGCCATGCTGTCGTCGGTGGTGCTGGGGCTGGTGTTCGTCACCACCGCCACCCTGATCGACCACCAGACTGTCACCGCCATCAACACCGAGATGGCCGGCCTTCGCGACATTCACCAGCGCGGTGGGCCGGGTGCCCTGACCAAGGCCCTGGAACGGCGGGTAACTGGCTACCAGGGCGCCCACCATATCTACCTGTTGGCCACCCAGGATGGCGAACCTATGGTTGGCAACCTGCGCCAGTGGCCGCGGGTCAGGCCGGACAGCAGCGGCTGGCTGCGCTTCACGGTGGAGGGCGACTCGGAGCACCGGCGCGAGACCTGGCCGGTGCAGGCGCGGGTGGTGCCACTCTCCAACGGCTTGCGCCTGATGGTTGGGCGCGACATGACCGAGCGCACCAACTTCGCCCAGATCATGGAGCAGTCTCTCGCCTTCGCCCTGGCGGCGGCCCTGATCCTGGGCATCATCGGCGGCGTTGTGATGAGCCGCAATCTGTTGCGCCGGCTGGACGCCGTGAACCGCACCGCGGCCACGATCCTCACCGGTGACCTGTCCGGCCGTGTGCCGGTGTCCGGTGCCGGTGATGAGTTCGATCGGCTGGCCTTCAACCTCAACACCATGCTGGACCGGATCCAGAAGCTGATCATGGCCATGCGCTCGGTGACCGACAACGTGGCCCATGATCTGCGCAGCCCGCTTAACAGGCTGCGCTCGCGCCTGGAAATCACCCTGGTCGGCAAGCCGGATATGGAGGAGTACCGGACCTCGCTGCAAGGCGCGCTGGAGGATATCGACACCATTTTGCAGACCTTCAATGCGCTTCTGTCCATCGCCCGCATCGAAGGCCGCAACGCGATCGAGACCTTCGAGCCGATCGACCTGGTCGCCATCGCCGAGGGCACCGTGGAGCTCTATGAACCGGTGGCCGAGGAACGGGGCCAGCACCTGACCTTCCATGGGACGACGGACGCGGCGCCGGCCATGGTCAATGGCGACCGCCACCTGTTGATGCAGACCGCCGCCAACCTGGTGGACAACGCCATCAAGTACGCCCCGGAGGGGGCCACCATCGCTGTCGGTGTGCGCGTCGCGGATGACGGCTCCGTGCGACTGGAGGTGGCCGACGACGGCCCCGGCATTCCCGAGGAGCATCGCCACACCGTGCTGGATCGCTTTGTGCGCCTGGAGCGGAGTCGGCATACCTCGGGGACCGGGCTTGGCCTGAGCCTGGTCGCGGCGGTGTCCGAACTGCATGGCGCCCTTTTGTCGCTGGAGGACAACAAGCCGGGCCTTCGGGTGGTGCTGGCCTTCGCGGGGCACGAGGGGGCGGGGACCTGACAAACGGACGCCGCCCCGCGTGACCGGGGCTCCGAACCCGGATGACAGATCCGTTAGGGTGCTCGTCTCCGTTGGAGATTCTTCGCGTCCCGCGGACGCTCAGGATGAGGACTTTCACTTTTTAAGGGCTTCATCCTGAGGAAGCGGAGCGACCGAAGGATCTCCATCGCGTGCTTCGGTCCTCTCGGAAGGCGCTTCTTAAACGATCGTCCATCCGGGTTTGGAGCCCTGCCCGCGTGACCGGGAAAAAGGGGGTTGCATTCGCCCAGGCCAGGGGCTAGAAACCGCCCACGTCGCGCGGCGGAGCCACCGCCGCATCGTCGACAACCGCGCGATCCAGAGGCCGACACGCCAGGCCTTGTAAGCTCAGGCCGGATCGCCACAATGGGCCGCCGTAGCTCAGGGGTAGAGCACACCCTTGGTAAGGGTGGGGTCGGGTGTTCAATTCACCCCGGCGGCACCATTTTTCTCCCTGGAAAAACAGGTGCTTGGGTGGTGTTTGTGAGGTCTGGCAAAAGC
>JANQGN010000446.1 GCA_028277295.1 Rhodospira sp. | reverse complement strand
GTGAACAGGGTGTGCGCCCTGAGCGCCTGGTTGGCGTGGTGCACCAGGGAGACGTTCTGGATGTCATAGAGCCCGCCGGTCTGGATCAGGCCGCCGTCGCGCATCAAGACCTCCAGCGCCTCCATGCCCTCCTCGGACAAGGTAACGGTGCGGTGCTTCTCGTCCTTTTCGTAGTGCTCTTCCGTCAACCTGGGGATCAGGCCGTTGACCTTGCCATAGAGATCTGTGGTCTCGTCGGACGGGCCGGAGATGATCAACGGTGTCCGCGCCTCGTCGATCAGAATGCTGTCCACCTCGTCGACGATGCCATAGACGTGCCCGCGCTGCACCATGTCCTCCAGGCGGAACTTCATGTTGTCGCGCAGGTAGTCGAAGCCAAGCTCGTTGTTGGTGCCATAGGTGATGTCGCAGGCATACTGGGCGCGGCGCTCGGTATCCGTCAGGTTATGGACAATGCAGCCGACCGTCAGGCCCAGGAACTGATAAACTTGGCCCATCCACTCGGCATCGCGCCGCGCCAGGTAGTCGTTGACCGTGACCACATGCACGCCCCGGCCCGGCAAGGCGTTCAGATAGCAGGCCAGGGTCGCCACCAGGGTCTTGCCCTCGCCGGTCTTCATCTCGGCGATCTTGCCCTGGTGCAGCACCATGCCACCCATCAACTGCACGTCATAATGCCGCTGGCCGAGCGTGCGCTTGGCCGCCTCGCGCACCGTGGCGAACGCCTCCACCAACAGGTCGTCAAGGGATTCGCCGGCGGTCAGCCGATCGCGGAACCAGGGGGTGCGGGCGCGCAGATCGTCGTCGGACAGGCGCTCCAGCTCCGGTTCCAGGTCATTGATGGCAGTGACGTTTTTCCCGAGGGCGCGAATGAACCGGTCGTTGGCGGTGCCGAACATCTTGCGGGCGATGGCGCCGAACATGGAAGCGTACCTCGGGCGGAGCTGTGGGGTGGGAATAGCGGGGATTGGGGATCGGGTGTGCCAGGAAAGCACGATCCGGGAACCCCGGCGCGCGATCGGCAAGAGATAGAGAGCGGGGCATGCCCTGTCAACGACGCCCCAAAAACGTCACGATGGCTCCGTATCTCCCGCCTCGCGATGGGTTTCGCGACGGTCGACGGCGGCCCCGGCCGGGTTGACGGGTCCCCAATGACCCGTCAGGGTGCGGTGCTGCGGGTGCCCATCTTGAATGCGCCACGCCGCCGTTTCTCGCCCTGATCCACCGATCCGACCCACCGATCCGACCCACCGATCCAACCTTGGGGCGCCCCACTGCCCTGGCGCCTCGATCCGCACTGAACTTGAGGACTGACCAAGATGGTTCGCACCACGCCCCGTGCCCTGGCTCTCTCGGCCGCGCTCGCGCTCGCCCTGTCCGGCGTCCCGGCCCTGGCCCCGAGCCCGGCGTCCGCTCAGACGGCCGTCGACCCCGAGTCGGTGGTGGCCACGGTGAACGGCAAGGACATCACCCTGGGAGCCTTGCAGGAGATGCAGGCGCGCCAACCGCAGCTGTCCCAGGTCCCCCTGGCCATGGTGTACGAAACCCTGGTCAATCACCTGGTGGAAAGCCAGCTTATCGTCGACCGGGCCAAGGCCGAGGGCTTCGCCGACCATCCGGACGTGCTGAAACGCCTGGAGGAGATGCGCGACACCGTGGTCCGCACCGTCTACCTCACGGCCATTGTTGAGGACGCGGCCACCGACAAGGCCCTGGAAGAGCGCTACGAGGCTTACAAGGAGGCTCACCCGCCCGAGGAAGAGGTACGCGCCTCGCACATCCTGGTGGAAACCGAGGCGGCCGCCCGCGCCCTGATCCAGAACCTGAAGGACGGCGCGGACTTCGCCGACCTCGCCAAGACCGAGTCCACCGGTCCCTCGGGCCCCAACGGCGGCGACCTGGGTTACTTTAAGCGTCATGGTCAGATGGTCGAACCGTTCGCCGAGGCCGCTTTCGACCTGGAGGCCGGCGCCTTCACCGCGACCCCGGTTGAAACCCAGTTCGGATGGCACATCATCAAGGTGACGGACCGCCGCATGGGCGAGCACCCCGACCTCGACGAGATGCGCAATCAGTTCGTCACCGAAATCGCCGAGGCGCGTATCGAGGCGCTGATCCAGGACCTCCGCAAGGACGCCGACATTGTCACCAAACCCGTGGACGAGGTGTTGCCCGGCACTGAGTAGGCGCCGCCCACCCGCTGGGCCTCGCTCACTCCGTGACGGCCCGCCTTCGTGATCGGACGGGAGGCGGACTGTCGTCGGGTCCGCCCCCTTTTCCCGGACGCCTCGACCCATGGATCACCCCATCTCGCCCCTGGCCCCCGCCAGGATCATTGACCCCGCGCCCATCGCCGGTGTGCGTTTGGCCGCCCGCGCCTGCGGCGTGCGCTACACCGATCGCACCGACGTGATGCTGGCGCTGTTCGATCCCGGGACCACCGTGGCCGGGGTGCTCACCCAGTCGGCCACCCGCTCGGCGCCGGTCGAGTGGTGCGCCCGGGGCCTGACCGGCGGCCAGGCACGCGCCCTGGTGGTTAATGCCGGGAACGCCAATACCTTTACGGGATTGCGCGGTGCCTCCTCGGTGGACAACATCGCCACCGCCGCCGCCGCCGTGGCCGGCTGCGCGCCCGAAGAGGTCTTCGTCTCCTCCACGGGCACCATCGGCGAGTTCCTGCCCGACGAGCGCATCACCCTGCCCTTGATGGAGATGGCCGCCACCGCCCGTCCCGATGGCTGGCGGGATGCCGCCCAGGCCATCATGACCACCGATACCTTCCCAAAGACCGCCACCGCCGAAACGCAACTCGGCGGCGTGCCCGTGCGTCTGTCCGGCATCGCCAAGGGATCGGGCATGATCGCCCCCGACATGGCCACCATGCTGTGCTACGTGGCCACCGACGCCGCCCTGCCCGCCCCGGTGCTCCGGGCCCTGCTGGGCCCGGCGGTCGACGCCTCGTTCAACAGCATCACCGTCGACGGCGACACCAGCACCTCGGATACCCTGCTGCTGTTCGCCACCGCCAGGGCGGACCATCCGCCGGTCACCGGGGCCGATGACCCGGCGCTGACCCCCTTCCGCGAGGCCCTGGGCGTCCTGCTGCGGGACCTGGCCCACCAGGTGGTGCGCGACGGCGAGGGCGCCAGCCGCTTCGTCGAGATCCGTGTCACCGGCGCCGAGAGTGACCGGGCCGCCCGCCGCATCGGCCTGGCCATCGGCAACTCGCCGCTGGTCAAGACGGCCATCGCCGGCGCCGATGCAAACTGGGGCCGCATCGTCATGGCCGTGGGCAAGGCCGGCGAGCGCGCCGACCGCGACCGCCTGGCCATCCGCATCGGCGGCCTTCCGGTCTGTGCCGAGGGCCTGGCCGTGCCCGGCTACGACGAGGCGCCCGTGGCCGAACACATGAAGGGCCAGGAGATCCTGGTCGCGGTGGACGTGGGTGTCGGCCAGGGCACGGCCACGGTCTGGACCTGCGACCTCACCCACCGCTACATCGAGATCAATGCCGACTACCGAAGCTGACCCCCCCGCCGCGGGTGTCGCCCGCATGCCCGAGCGGTTGCGCGGCGAGGGCTGCGCGGCGGTGCTGCCGGTGCGCACAGACCGGCTGATCCTTCGGCCCCCCACCCTGGAGGACGTCGCCGATGTGGTGACGCTGGCCGGCGATCCGGCGGTGGCCCTGGCCACCGGTGACATTCCCCACCCGCTGACCGAGGCGCCCATTCGCGCCTGGATCGAGACCGTCCATCGGACCCATGCCGACGGCACCGGCGTGGTGCTTGTTGTCACCGAGGCCGACGGCGGCGCGGTAGCCGGCACCGTGGCCCTGGTCTGGCGACGGCACTGGCCGGAGGCGGAGATGGGCTACTGGATCGGACAGCCGTTCTGGGGCCGGGGGTATGCAACCGAGGCGGTGCGCGCGGTCGTCGATCTGGGCTTCGAGACCTTCGACCTGACCACCGTGTTCTCCAGCACCCGGGGCGACAACACCGCCTCCCAGCGGGTGCTGGAGAAGGTGGGCCTGTGCCCTGACGGCCGGGTTCTGGAGGTGCCGGCGCAGGCCCGGGGCCAGACCTGGATGCAGGCGCGCCGCTCGCTTGGCCGCGCCGACTGGACGCGCCGGCGCGCCGAGCGAGCCCGCGTGGTGCTGGTGGTGGCCGCCGCCCTGGTCGACAGTGACGGTCGGGTCCTGCTGACCCAGCGCCCCGAGGGCAAGGCCATGGCCGGGTTGTGGGAGTTCCCCGGCGGCAAGGTTCAGCCGGGCGAAACGCCCGAGGCCGCCTTGATCCGCGAACTCAAGGAAGAGCTTGGGGTGGACGCCCGCGCCGCCTGTCTGGCGCCGCTGACCTTCGCCTCGCACGCCTACGCGGACTTCCACCTCGTCATGCCACTCTACATCCTGCGCAACTGGCAGGGGACTCCCGCCGCCCGGGAAGGTCAGGGCATGGCCTGGGTGCGCCCGGCGCGGCTGCGGGATTACCCCATGCCAGCCGCCGACCGGCCCCTGATCCCGGTGATCCAGGACCTTCTGGGCGGATAGACCCCCAGGGCAACGGGCTCAGGTTAACGCGGGCAACGGTCCGCACGTTCGATGGAGATCCTTCGGTCGCTCCGCTTCCTCAGGATGAAGCCCTTAAAAAGTGAGAGTCCTCATCCTGAGCGTCCGCAGGACGCGAAGGATCTCCCTCGGACCCATGGACCCTTACAGACCGGTCATCCGAGTTCGGAGCCCTGGGATAGGCCCGTCCCACGTTGTGGCGGCCGCCGCGATGGGCGATGATGAAACATGTGTGTCGTCGCCCCCAGTCGCCGTGGCCCGCCATGTGCCCCACCGAGCCGCCCCCACCGACCGACGTCGCCCCCGTTCGGGTGGCGGCTCGCCTGCGTCACGGCGGCGGTGGCCTGCCGGTGCGCACGGCGCGCCTCATGCTTCGCCCCCCGGCGCGGACCGATGCCGCCGCCGTCGCCACGCTCGCCGGAGATTGGGCCATCGCCCGCTTTACCGCCAATATCCCGCACCCCTTGACCGAACACGATGTTCTGCGCTGGTTCGGCCGTGCCGAGGCCCATCATGCCGCCGGGTCCGGCGTGGTGTTGCTGATGACCGCGCGGACGAACGGCGCGGTGCGCGGCGCCATCGACCTGCTGTGGGACGAGACCTGGCCGGTGGCCGAAGTCGGCTACTGGGTTGGCCAGCCCTTCCAGGGTGAGGGCTACGCCAGCGAGGCGCTGGCGGCGGTCATCGGCCTGGCGTTCGGTCCGCTCGCCCTTCAAGCGGTGTTCGCCAGCGCCTGCACGGAAAACGCCGCCTCGCTGAGGGTGTTGCACAAGGCGAGTCTGCATCCGGATGGCCACACCCTGGTGGTGCCGGCGCCCGCGCGCGGCGTCACCTGGCATCACGAGCGGCGCACCCTGACCCGCGACACGTGGGCGGCCCTGACCCAAGGCAGGCCCTGTTCCAACTTCCCGACGATGCCCCCAGACCCCCAGGATACAGACCCCCAGGATACAGATCATCAGGATACCGCTTCATGACACCCGCGACCGCCGAAACGGCCGACCGTTCCGCCACCCCCCCAACCGCCGCGTTGATCATCATCGGCAATGAAATCCTCTCTGGCCGCACCCAGGACGCTAACGCCAAGCCCCTGGCGGAGCGGTTGGGCACCCTGGGAGTCCGCCTGCGGGAGATCCGCGTCGTACCGGACGAGGCGGAGGCCATCATCGCCGCCGTCAACACGTTAAGAAAACAGTACGATCACCTGTTCACCACGGGCGGTATCGGCCCCACCCACGACGACATCACCGCGGCGGCCATCGCGCGGGCGTTCGGGGTTCCCCTGATCCGGCACCCCGAGGCGGTCGCCATCCTCAACGCCCACTACGGCGGCGCGGTCACCGAGTCTCGGCTCAAGATGGCCGAGACCCCCGAAGGCGCCAGCCTCATCGACAATCCCGTGAGCGCCGCCCCCGGCTTTCGCATGGGCAACGTCTATGTCCTCGCCGGGGTGCCGAGCATCATGCGCGCCATGCTTGAAAGCCTGTCGGCCGGCCTGGACGGCGGCACACCGCTGCTGTCCCGCTCGGTCAGCGCCTCGGCCCGCGAGGGCGAGGTGGCGGCACCGCTGGCCGCCATCCAGGAACGCTGGCCGCATGTGGACCTGGGCAGCTATCCCTGGGCGCGGGGCGGACGCCTGGGCACGACGCTGGTGGTCCGTGGCACCGACACCGCGGCCCTGGACGCCGTGATCGCCGAGGTGGACGCCATGTTGCGCGACCAGGGCCATGAGCCGGAGCGTGGCGAGAGCGCGGGCGAAGAAGAACGGAGCGCCTGACAGGACACGCCCTCCCCCGAGCGCCCAGCGCCCGGTAGCGCTCCTCACCGCCCCTCGCGCCACCAGGCCAGGCCGAGCCCCCCCAACACGGTCAACAGCGCCAGCCAGATCGGCAGCACCGGGCGCATGTCGACGCCCTGCACCGTATACGCGCCGTTGGCCCGCAGACCGATCCAGCCGGGGCCGGCGGTGACGCTGTCGCCCCCCACCCGGCGGACCGCTGGCACGCCCTCGCGCGCCAGCCAGGTCACGCCGCCGCCGCTGGCCTCGGCCAGGGGCCCCAGGGCCTCGGCCGTCGCGGTGACACGATCGGTCTCGCGGGGATTGGGAGTCCCGACGACCACCACGGTCGTCAGCGTGCCGTCGTCCAGCACATGGACCCCGGGACGCTCCACCGCCAGGCTGGCGGCGGCGCGCCCCTGGACGCTGATCTCAAGGGGCACCGTCCGCGACACCCCGTCGGGACCAGTGACCGTGACCGTTTCGGGCAGCGCTTGCGGATCCATGCCCCGGCGTGTGATCGCCAGCCGGTCGCCGTCGGCCCGCGCCACCAGGGCATCTTCCTCCAGGTCCGGTTCCTTCATGAGCCAGTGGGCCAGCCGGCGCAGCAGTTCCGCCTGCGGCCCACCCCCTTCGAATCCCTTGCTCCACAGCCAGCCGGTGTCGCTGAGCAGCAGGCCCACCCTCCCCTCGCCGCTGCGCGACAGATGCAACACCGGCCGCCCGCCCGCCCCGCTCAGCAGGGTGCGCCCACCGGTGGTCCGGACCTCGATCACCCGCACCCAGCGCCCCCAGGCGGGCCTGCCGTCGGGCCCATCGTCCAGCCCCGGGAGGGTCGCGGTCACCGGGTGACGACGACCGTCGATGGTGGGCACGGGCTGAAACGCGGCGTCCACGACCGCCCGGTCCGGGCCGATGGGCAGCACCTCGGCCAACGCGGAGTCGGTCAGGCTGATCGGGTCCGTCACCTCGGGTCCCACCGCCAGCAACAGTGCCCCGCCGTCCTTCACGTAGTCGGCCACGTTGGCCAGGTAGGTGCGCGGCACCAGCCCGCGCCGGCTGTAGCGATCGAAAATGACCAGATCGAAGTTAGACAACTGATCGTGGAACAGTTCGCGGATGGGGAAGGCGATCAGCGCCAGCTCTCGCAAGGGCGTGGCGTCATCCTTGGTGGGGGGACGGAGAATGGTGAAGTGCACCAGGTCCACGCCCGGGTCGGCCTTCAGCAGGTTGCGCCAGACGCGTTCACCGGCGTGCGGCTCGCCGGAAATGAGCAGCACGCGCAACCGGTCCCGCACCCCGGAGACGGACAGCGCGGCGCGATTGTTGAGAGCGGTGACCTCATCGGCGAGGGCGGGGGCGATCAGGTCGAACACCGTGTCTCCGGCACGGTCCAGCGGCAGGGATACCGTCTCCGCGCGGTTGGCGGGCAGCAGGACGGTACCCCGCTCGCGGCCATCGGCCCGCACGGTCACCGGCACCGGCGCGTCCTCGGCCAGGGAGGGGTCTTCCAGACGCACCGTGACCTCGACGGGCCGCCCGACCAGGCCGTAGCCAGGCGCGGCCTCCACCACCAGGCGGCGGTCCCGTTCATCGGGCGAGCCGGTCAGCAGCACATGCAGCGGCGCCCCCAGGGTCTCGGCCGACAGCGCCCCTGGATCATGGGCGCGTCCATCGGTGAGCGCGATCACTCCCGCGCGGCGGTCGGCCGGAACATCGGCCAGGGACCGGGCCACCGCCGACAGCAGGCGCGTGCCCTGATCACCGAACCCATCCTCGACCCGCACAAGGCGCACATCCAGGTCCGGCTGCGCCGCCAGGGCCGCGCGCAGGTCGGCCAGCGCCGCCTCGGCGCGCGCCGGCCTGTCTCCCAGCCGGTTCGAGGCGCTGTCGTCCACCGCCACCACCGCCACGTCGGACAGGGGCGCGCGCCGTTCCACCAGCCATTGGGGATTGGCCAGGGCCACCAGCAGCGCCACGGCCGGGATCAGCCGCGCGCCGATGCCGCGCGCCCGGCGCCACAGGCCGAACACGGTCAGCACGGCCACAACGACCGACAGAGCCACCAGAGCGGCCAGGGGCAGCAGCGGCGCCAGGGTGATGTCGGTGAAGGCCGTCAATTGGTGAGCCTTTCCATGATGGCTGGCAAATGCACCTGGTCGCCCTTGTA
>JANQGN010000424.1 GCA_028277295.1 Rhodospira sp. | reverse complement strand
GTGTCGGTGTCGGCCAGCACCAGGGCGGGCTGGTGGAAGGCGCCGATCAGGTTCTTGCCGTGGGCGCTGTTGACGGCGGTCTTGCCGCCCACGCTGCTGTCCACCTGGGCCAGCAGCGTGGTCGGGATCTGCACCAGCGGCACGCCCCGCAAGGCCACGGCGGCGGCGAATCCGGCCAGGTCGCCGACCACGCCCCCGCCCAGGGCGATCACCGGCGTGCCCCGCTCCATCCCGAAGCCCAGCATGGCCTCGACCACCGTGCCCAGGCGAGCGAGGCTCTTGCTGGCCTCGCCGGCGGGCACCACCTGCGCGGCGGCGGTGATGCCGGCGGCGGTCAGGCTGGCGCGCAGCCGATCCATGTAGAGCGGTGCCACGGTGGCGTCGCTGATCACGAACGCCCGCGTGGCCTTGGGCAGGCGGTCGCGGATCACTGTCCCGGCGCGGTCCAGCAGCCCGGCGCCGATGTGGATGGGATAGGCGCGCGTCCCCAGCGCGACGGGCACGGTACAGGACCCGGGGGGAAGGGAAGCGCTGGTCAATGTGGTCATGGTGTCTTGCCAGTCTCGCGGGTCGGGCTGTCCTGGGGCGCGCCGCCGCCTCCCCGCGCGGCCAGCGTGGCCAGTGCGGACAGCACCCGCCCGGCGGTGTGCTCGGCGGGTTCCGGGCCGGTGGTCACGGTCAGGTCGGCCAGGGCGTAGATGGGATAGCGGCGCTCCATCAGATCACGCAGGGTCTCGCGGGGGTCGCCCGTGTTCAACAACGGCCGGTGGGTACGGCCGGCGGTGCGGGCCACCAGGATGTCGAGGTCGGCGCGCAGCCAGACCGAGGTCGCCTGACCCTGAATCAGCGCCCGGGTGCGCGCCTCCATGAAGGCGCCCCCCCCCGCCGCCAGCACGCAGGGCGCGCCGCCCAGCAGCCGGGCCATGACCTTGCGCTCGCAATCGCGGAAGGCGGCCTCACCATACAATGCGAAGATGTCGGCGATGCACAGCCCCGCGGCCCTGACGATTTCATCGTCCGCGTCCACGAAGGGCCAGCCCAGGCGGGTGGCCAGCCGGCGGCCGACACAGCTCTTGCCGGCTCCCATCAGCCCCACCAGGACCACGGTGCGGGGCGGGACGCTGGCGGTCGTGGGCGCGCGTTGCGTCGGCGCCGAGGGGTCTCTAAACTGCCTCGCGGTTGCCATTAACGAACCTTATACACAGCACAGATGAGGGTCCATCATCGGCCGTCCCCCCATCGGCGATCCTGCCTGGCGGTGATCCATTACAGGAAACGGGGGCCTTGACCAGGCGTCCCATGGTTACCCCCATGATGGTCACTCATGCTGACGCCACCGCTGTTGCCCATCGCTGTTGCCCATCGCTGTTGCAATGTCTGACCGATGGTCCTAGCACGAAACCCTCGCGGAGTCGCGGGTCGCGCCACGTCGGACGGATGTCTGGTGGACGGTCTCCGGGGGAAACGAACTCCGGGAGGGGCACCCCAAGAGCCCGTACGGCGGGAAGAGTATTCAAGGCAACAATTTTGGTTGCGTCGCCCGCCGCGTCAGGCCGAACGCAACATCGGTCGTCCCGCGCCAGCCGGCGCGCCGCGACGGGCCGCATGCCTCAAGGAGAGACAAACACTGTGAGACGGCGCAGTCGCATCACGCGGGACGATTCCACCGGCTTCCTCGCCAAGGCGGCCGCCCTGGTGGTCGTCGCCCTGCTGGTGGCCGGCGGAGTGGTCCTGGCCACATGGGACATCAAGCCGCCCACCCGCTCCGTGGAGAAGGTGATTCCCAATGACCGGTTCTAAGGTGCGCTCCAAGGCGCGTGCCTGGACGGGGCTGTCGGTCGCCCTGATGATGGTCCCGGGACTGGCCGCCGCCCAGGATCGGCCCCAGGATCGGCCGTTACCGCTGCTGCCCGAGGTGCCGGCGGCGGCGTCCGCGCCCGTCACCACGCCGCCGCCCACACCTCCACCCCTGGGCCCGGCGCGCGAGATCGCGCCGCCTCCCGGTGGTCTGAGCGAGGCCGAACGGGCGCTTCCGCTGCCCGGGGCCGCGACGGTCGCGGCGCCGATGATGCCCCTGTCCGTGGGGCCACTGCTGACCGGAACCACCGGCCTGCCGGCCGAGCCGTGGGTGGGAACACCCTTGAACGAGGCGGTGGGGCTGATCGCCGCGTTGACGGGCGACATGTCCTCCCTGGCGCTGGCCGACCTGCGTCGGCGCCTGCTGCTGACCGAGCAAATGGCCCCGGGCAACACCCAGGCAGCGACGCTGGAGCTGTTGCGCGCCAGGGTGGCGGTGCTGGACCACCTGGGCGCGAGCGCGGATGACATGCTGGCCCTGACCGGCCCGGTGCCGCAGGCGTTGCGCGACGAGGCCCTCGACCGGGCACGGTTGCGGGCGTTGCTGCTGGACGCGCGCGACCGGCCGGCCTGCGCGCTGGCCCGGCGGGTCGGAGCGGCCCATGCGGCGGTGCTGTGGCAGCAGGCGACGGTGTCTTGCGACCTGCTGGCGGGCGACATCGACCAGGCGCCGCTGGGAATGGCCGTGCTGCGCGAGATGGGCGGGGCCACGGACGATGCCTTCTATCGCCTGGCCGAGCGCCTGGCCGGGCTGGACAGCCCACCGCCGGACAGCCTGGCCGGCGCCTCGGCGGTGACCTACCGGCTGCTGCGCCAGGCCCGGGGCGTCGAGGCGCCCGCCGACGGCTTGCGCGGGGATGCGCCCTGGACGGCGCGCGCGCTGGCCCTGGCCGGGGGTGGCCCGCCCGAGGTGCTGGCGGCGGCGGCGGAGCGCGCGGCCAGCCTGGGCAGCCTGTCGGTGGATCGCCTGGCGGACATCTGGGGGCGCCTGCCCCTGGACCCTCGCGACCTGGACACGCCGGTGTCCAAGGCGGCGCTGGGCGCACGGCCGCTGGACCGGGCCATCGTTCATGCGATTCTGTCCCGCGAGACCGACCCCACGCGACTCGCCGAGGGTCTGTTGCATCCCCTGGAGACGGTGCGCGAGCACGATCCGGCGCTCTATCCCCTCCATGCCCGCCTGTACGCGCCGTTGATCCGCGCGGTGCCAGTGCTGCCGGCGGTGCCCGTGTTCCTGGGCGCGACCGCCGGGCGGGCGCTGTATGCGGCCGGATCGATCGAGGCCGGGCGCGTCTGGCTGGCCGACCTGCGGCGCCAGGGCGAGAACGACGCCGACGCGGAGGATGCCGCCGCCTTGCTGTGGCCCGTCGCCCGCGTGGCCGACGCCGCCCTCGATGGTCCGCTGCCCAGCGACCGGTTGATCCTGTGGCGCCAGGCCCGCGCGGCCCGCCTGGGTGAGGGCGCCAGGGCCGGCCGCGCGCTGGATCGCGCCCATGTGACCCTGCTGCGGGTGCTGGAGGCCCTCGGTGAGCCGGTGACCGAGGCTCACTGGTTGCCCGTGCGCACCAACCGGGTGTTCTTCGAGGTGGTCACCGAGGATAATGGCTATCGGGATCCGGACCGGCTGGCGGCCCTGGCCAAGGCCGTGGACGCTGGTCAGGTGGGCGCGGTGGTGGCCAACGCCATCCTGGCGCTGGGTCCCGACGGACCCGGCGGCGCCTCCCTTGAGTCCCTGGGCGCGGCGCTCTCGGCGCTACGGCGCGTCGGTCTGGGGGCCGATGCCCGGCGGATCGCCGTCGAGGCCCTGGTGGCGCGCGGGTTCTGAAGACACCGGCGACACCCCATATGCACGGGCATGAGTCGGTTCGTTCGCACGTCTTTCGGGAGCCCGCATGCATCTTCTCGCCGCCACGCCCGGTGTGGTGACCGACGGGTCCGAGGCCGTGGACCTGGGTCAGGAGCCCGCCGACATCGTTGTCCTGACCTCGGCGGACACCGAGATCGCCTGCTTGAGCTCAGCTCGCCCCCGTCTCGGGCCGGCGGCGCCGTCGTTGCGGCTGGCCAACCTCACACGGCTGGGGCACCACTACTCGGTGGATCTGTACACCGACGCGGTGATCCGGTCCGCGCGGCTGGTGGTGGCGCGGCTGCTAGGCGGGCGGGCCTACTGGCCGCATGGGGTGGAACGCCTGACCGAGGCCGCCCGCGCCCCCGGCGGTCCACGCCTGGCGCTGCTGCCCGGTGACTCCCATCCGGATCCGGACTTGGCCGACCGCTCGACGGTGGCCGCCGGTGACCTGCATCGGCTGTGGCAGTACCTGGTGCATGGCGGCGTGGACAACGCCGAGCACTTTCTCCGCCGCG
>JANQGN010000400.1 GCA_028277295.1 Rhodospira sp. | reverse complement strand
GTCGCTCGTCCTCGACTATGCGCGGCATGTCCATCGTCCTCGCTCCTGATCTCGAACCGTTTTCGTCTCAACCGTGGTCGCGTCCCGAATGTCAACAGGCCCTAGTGCAAATCCCGAGCGATCTGGCACAGATCGCCAGGGCTCCGAACTCGGATGACAGGTCCGTTAGGTTGCTCGTCTCCGTTGGAGATCCTTCGCGCCCTTTGGATGCTCAGGATGAGGTCTGTACATTTAAAATAACCTCATCCTGAGGGAGTGAAACGACCGAAGGATCTCCATCGCGTGCTCCGGTCCTCTCGGACGGCGCTTTGTGACCGTTTGTCCATCCGAATTCGGAGCCCTGGCCCCTCGCGGGGCGGGCTCGCAATGACGACGAAAAAGTACTATGGTTCAGCCCTCTATGGACCCACGGCGAACGCTGGGTCGCCCCTTGTTTCTTTCTAGGTCTCCGCCGCCGGCAGGGTGAACCGCACCGTGGTGCCGACGCCGGGGGTGGACTCGATCCAGATGCGTCCGTCGTGACGGTCGACAATGCGCTTACAGACGGCCAGGCCGATCCCCGTGCCTCCATACTGGTGGGGGCCGTGCAGGCGCTCGAACACCCGGAACACCCGCCTGTGGAAGGCCGGATCGATACCAATGCCATTGTCGGAGACGGCCACGGTGACCATCGGTGCGAGAGCGCCGTCCGCGCTCGTCGGCACGTCGTCTTCGCCGGTGGTGTCCTCGACATCGACGCGAATGACGGGCGTGCGATCGGGGGCGCGGTATTTCAGGGCGTTGCCGATGAGGTTCTGAAGCAGGCTGCGGATTTGGCTGGGATCGGCGCGCACGGCGGGCAGATCTCCCAGCCGCACAATCGCCCCCGAGGTCTGAACCAGGATATCCAGATTGCTTAGCGCGTCATCGGCGGCCTCGGTCAACGCGACAGCCTGGAAGGCCTGAGCCCGGGTATCGATCCGGGAGAACTCCAGCAGGCCCAGGATCATGTCGCTCATGCGCTTGGCGCCGCCGACCGCGAAGCCGATGTACTCGTGTCCCGTGGCGTCCAGGCGGTCGACATGGCGGCGCTGAAGAAGCTGCATATAGCTGACCACCATGCGCAGGGGCTCTTGCAGGTCGTGCGAGATCACGTAGGCGAACTGCTTCAGGTCGGCGTTGGAGCGCTCCAGGTCGCGGGTCCGCTCGCGCACCTTTTGCTCCAGGGTGACGTTGAGCTCCTTGAGGTCCCGTTGGGTTTTCGTGACGTGGCGCAGGGCCAGGGCGATCAGCATGAGCGAGAACACCAGCAGACCCCAGGCGATGGGCATGGGGGTCCAGGGCAGCACCTCGTAGGAGACGCCCAGATCTATGAGCAGGAAAAGGGTGAACACGGCGAAAGAGGCGATGGCGATGCGTTGATCCGCGGTCACCATGCGCAGGTGGGCGAAGGCGATGCCGAACAGAATCGTCAGGCTTATCGTCAGGATCCCGTCAAACACGGTGGCGGTCGTGGACAGATCCACCCATCCCATCAGGGCGCCGCCGAGGGCGCCAGCGGCGTAAACACCGTGCAGACCGCCAATCCAGGTGATGATCCGGGTCCAGGAGGACTTGCACCACTCCCGAAACAGGAAGGCCATCATCACGGGAACCGTGTAGTATACGACGTACGTAACGTAGTTCCAAAACAGGGGGGCGTCGACTATGAGTTGTCTAACGTTCGTATCGGCGATCAGGCAGAGGCCGGCTCCCATGCTGAACAGGAAGATCAACACATAGGCACGGCGCTCCGCTGTTTGCATCGCGGCGATCATCAGGGCTAACAGAGCGATGAGGATCGACAGGATACCAATGACGAGATGGGCCCGGGAACTGTCGAACACGTGGCGGATAAGGTCCAGGCGCTCCATCAGTTTGATTTGACCCCACAGGCCAATTTTGTAGTGATCCGAGAAAACGCGAAAGTATACGTACTTTCCTTGAAAGTCCAGGGGGAGCGTAATCATGTGCCAGGACGAGCCCTCGAACTGGCCATGACCATCTTCGTCGAACGTTCCAAAGCGATATATTATTTCGCCGTCTAGGTAGACTTCTGCAATCAGTTCCAGTCTGTCAATATATATGGCCGGGTCCCGCCACTGGCCATCAGGTAATCGCAGCCGATACCAAACATTGCTTTGTCCAATGCGGTCCGGCGGATTGACCGGGACGGCGATGGGCCGCCACGCGTCCGCGTGCGTGGTGGCCTGCGTCCAGGTGGGAACGCCATCGGTATCGAACGGAGAGTCTCCCCAGCGATACTGCCAGCCCGAGTCAAGGTCCACCGGGGCCGCGCAGCCACCCTCGGCGTGGGCCACGACCGATGTCAGGACCGCCAAGGCAAGGACAAGACAAGCCGAAAGGTGAGTCACACCGAGACGGGAGAAACGCACCGCCATCCGTCTCATCCCTGGACCTCATCGATCTTTGGGTGTGTTTTCTGGATTGACGTATTAAAGCGTGTCGCGCGAGGACTGGGCGGGCCCGTGGGTGTGTGACATCGACGAGACAGGATCGTGGGGCGCGACCAAGGATCGTTAGACTATCGGGGTCGGGTCAGGGGGTTGGCAAGTCGTCAAAGGGGGACATAGGCCGAAAAGCATAGGATGCCGGCTTTGTCCACGTTTTTGCGGCGGCCGCGCCGATGCCCGGCAAGGGTCGCGGCTCGGCCGGATGGTTGCGCCGTGCCCCCACCGCTTCCCGCGGAGAAACGGCGGCGCCCTGGGCCGAGGCGCGAGCACATCCCAAGGTCCGTGAGGGATGGTCAAGGTCGGGGGCCGCTGGTATGCGCCGCGACCAGCGAACCTGATCGCGGCATGGTGATGACCTCAGGACATGAGCCTACTCGGCGGCGGCGCGGGCCTCGTTCAGCCAGCCGGTCCAGGTGTTCTGGTGGGTGGCGATCCAGGCGTTGGCGTGCCGCTCGATGTCCGCCTCGCTGTCCTCGCCCTCGCGCATCTTGAAGTTCTGGGCGCTGATGTCGTTGCTGGAGATCTGCATGATGGCGAACAGCTTGGCGGCCGCCGGGTTGGCCTCGGCCCAGGCCCGGTTGGCGACGATGCGCTGGTTGTTGGCCTGGAAGCCATAGTTGGAGCCGTCCGGCAGCGCGGTATCCACATCCTCGCGGGCGCCGGGCAGGGCCGAGAACGGCACGTTCAGCCACACCACGTCCTTGCCCGGCACCAGCACGCCGGCGATCCAATAGGGTGTCCAGCCATAATACAGCACGGGCTCGCCTTGCTGGTGCCGCGTGATGGTGTCGGCGATGATGGCTGAATAAGACCCGCTGTTCTGGGTGACGGTGTCGCGCAGGCCATAAGTGTCGATGTGATGCTCGATCACCTTTTCGCAAGCCCAGCCGGGGTTGCAGCCGGTCAGGTCGGCCTTGCCGTCGCCGGTATGATCGAACAGCGCGGCGATCTCCGGGTCCTTTAACTGGCCCAGATTGGTGATGCCATGCGCGTCGGCGGTCTTCTTGTCGATCATGTAGCCTTGCAGGCCCTGCGGGGCGTAGATGCCTTCACGGTAGAGCGTCTCGTCGCCGCCCGCGTTATGGAAGAAGTCGACCTGCATCGGATCCCAGTGGTCGGCCATGAAGGTGCCGTCGCCGTTGGCGATGGCGATGAAGGCGGCCGCATACTCCACCTCCCGGATGGGCTCCACCTCGTAGCCCAGCGCCTCCAGGGCCTTCATGACCAGCAGCGTCTGAAAGGTCTCCTCGGCGATGGACGACTTCAGGGGCACCACGGTTACCCCCTCGCCCGGCTGGTCGGCCGCCGGGGCGGCGGTGGCCGTCATGGCCATGAGCAGGCCGGCGGCCAGGGTGGCGCGAAGCGGGCGGAGGCGGAGGGTTGCGGTCATCATGGGCAGTCCTCTGTTTGTTTATTCACGTGGGGGTGCCGGGAACGGAACCCGGCCCCATGTCCGGCCCCGCGTCGTCGCGGCGGGTCTGTCCGGACACGCCCTAAAAAAAGTCCCCGTCGGCGTACCGGGGCGGTTTGGGAGAGCCCATGGCCGCCGCCGATGACGCCTGACGAGGACAGACCGTCGACCCCATGGCCGACGGAAAGGGGAGGGTGTTACTGCGCCGCGGCGCGGGCTTCGTCCAGCCAGGCGTTCCAGGTGTCCTGGTGGGCGGCAATCCAGGCGTTGGCGTGCCGCTCGATGTCCGCCTCGCCGTCCTCGCCGTCGCGCATCTTCAGGTTCTGGGCGCTGATATCGTTGCTGGAGATCTGCATGATCTCGAACAGCTTGGCGGCGGCCGGGTTGGTCTCGGTCCAGGCCCGGTTGGCGATGATGCGCTGGTCATTGGCCTGGAAGCCATAGTTGGAGCCATCCGGCAGGGCCGTGTCCACGTCCTCGCGGGCGCCCGGGAGGGAGGAGAACGGCACGTTCAGCCACACGACGTCCTTGCCCGGCACCAGCACGCCTGAAATCCAGTACGGGGTCCAGGTGTAGTAAAGGACGGATTCACCCTGCTCGTATCGGGTGATGGTGTCGGCGATGATGGCCGAATAGGACCCCTGGTTGTGCGTGACGGTGTCGCGGAGGCCATAGGCATCAAGGTGATGCTCAATCACCTTCTCGCAGCCCCAACCCGGGTTGCAGCCGGACAGGTCGGCCTTGCCGTCACCGTTGTTGTCGAACAGGGCGGCGATCGCCGGGTCCGCCAACTGTCCCAGGTTTGTGATGCCGTGTTCGTCGGCGGTCTTCTTGTCGATCAGGTAGCCTTGCAGGCCCTGCGGGGCGTAGACGCCCTCGCGGTAGATCATGGCGTCGCCGCCGGCCGCATCGAAGAAGTCGATGTGCAGCGGGTCCCAATGATCGGCGAGGAAGGTGCCGTCGCCATTGGCGATGGCCACATGAGCGGCGGCGTACTCCAACTCCTTGATGGGCTCGACGGTGTAGCCGAGCTCTTCCAGGGCCTTCATGACCAGCAGCGTCTGGAAGGTTTCCTCGGCGATGGACGACTTCAGGGGAATGACGGTGACGCCGTCGCCCGGTCTGTCGGCG
>JANQGN010000363.1 GCA_028277295.1 Rhodospira sp. | reverse complement strand
GTGGCTGGACGGCAGCAGCGGGTGCGTGGCCATCATGTTGACGGCCTGGGCCATCCATCGCATGGGCAGCATGGCGTTCTGATTGAGTTCGTGAAGATGGTAGAGCACGCCTGCGGTCCTCCTGTTCCCGTCTCTGGGGCCGTTTCCGGCATTTTGTCGAGGGCCGCGCTTCATGACCCCTCGGTCGCGCGCCGCTCCTGATCCGTTCCGCCTCCCTCGGGGCGCCGTGGCGACGACCGGGAGACCTCCCTGTTTTTGGCCCGTTCTCAACCCCAGGGGTTCTGGCCGGGCCGGCCGGAACCCCCGCGAGGAGATACCTCCCCAATGCGGTAGAGTAATTTCATAACCGAGGCGGGACGCGTCGCGCAATAAAATTGGTTGCGCATGCGAAGGAGGCGCCAGCCTCACCGCCTCGCGGACGAACCAGCCCGCCTATCGAAAGACGGTTGCCAACCCGACCGTGGATGGAAAAAAGCCCTGAACCTAAAGGGTTTCTGTGACTTGCATCCCGCAAAAAGCCCTAAAAATATTGATGTCGTCCACCAACTCTTTCGATCTTCATGAAGATCCCTATCGCGCGGCACCGCTCCTGATAACGCGAATCATACCCCTCCACACCCAGGGATCGCAATATAACTTTCACATATCTTAAGACCAGCATCGATCTTCAGGGTAACGGCCACCGCACCCCTGCCGATTTTCGCCCCTTTTCTTATGTGGAATAACGACGTCGCTGCGATGACGCCGACGTCCTGACGCGACCGAACCAATGTCTCCGGCTCGGGCATTCACGGCGCGGTCTAGGGGCTGGCGTCACCCTGCCAGGCGTCCTACGCTGGGGCCCCATGACAGCAACTGAGACGTACCGAAAGACATAATATTCACGGCATAGAGGAGTAAGCCCAAAAATGCTGGTCAATGCTTTTACCAAGGCCGTCGCGCAGTTAAGCGACCCGCGCGTACGCCGGCCGCTGATGCTCAGCCTCGGCCTCACCGTGGGGTGCTACGTGGCCCTGGTCATCGCGCTGTGGGTGGGCCTGGGATCCATAGAGGTGGTGCAGCCGGCGTGGCTGGACACGATGCTCGACATCGCCGGGGGCGTGGGCGCGATCGTCATCGCGCTGATCTTCTTCCCGGCCATCGTCACCACGTTCGTCGGCTTGTTCCTGGAGCAGGTGGCCGACGCCGTCGAGGCGCGCCACTATCCCAGCCTCACGCCACCCCGCGATGTGCCGATGACCGAGAGCATTCTGGGCGCGTTATCCTTCGCCGGGACGGCCCTGGCGTTGAACCTGGTCGCGCTGCCTTTCTATGTGTTCCTGCCGGCGGCCAATCTCGTGCTGTTCCTGCTGCTCAACGGATACCTGCTGGGGCGCGAGTACCAGGAGATGGTGGGCGCCCGACGCCAGACCAGCGCCGAAATGCGCACCGATCGACGCCGTCACCGCACGACCCTGATGCTGGCCGGCATGGCCATCGCCGGCATGATGGTGGTGCCCGTCGTCAACCTGCTGGCCCCGTTGGTGGCCACGGCCTTCATGGTCCACGTCGTGCAGGCGTTGCGGGCCGAGGGGTCGTCCGCGTAATCTGTCGGCGGCCGGGCCGGTCCCCCGCGCGCCGGCCGCTCCGGGCGGGTTCCGCCGCGAGTCGACCAGACATACCGTTTCACCGTGACCTTTCAGGAAGGGACCGTCCACCCATGGCGTTCTTTAACTCCCCCCAGCAGGGCCGGCAGTCCGGCGGTGGTCCGGGCTCGGCCGAGTCCGAGCGCGTCGAGGCCGGTGGCGACGGCAAGGGCGGCGGCTTCCAGCCGCCGGATCCGGGACCGGTCAGTTCGCCCAGCTTCAAGCCGGGCGTCCCGGTGAAACCGCAGGCCGGCGCCTATCGTCCGGAGCCGCCATTGCAGGGGCGCGGGGACCCGCCCAAGGCGCTTGGGACGGACGGCGATTCCACGCCCCTGACGCCGCCGAGCCTCACGCCCCAGACGGCGGCCAGCGGCCGCGACAGCAGCGAGGCCAAGAATCTGATCGTCGGTCGGGGCATTCAGTTGAACGGCCAGATCAGCGCCTGTGACCGCCTGGTGGTGGAAGGCACGGTCGAGGCCGACCTCAACGACGCCGAGGCCATCGAGGTCACCGAAAGCGGCCTGTTCCGGGGCACCGCCTCGATCCAGGAAGCCGACATCTCCGGGCGCTTCGAGGGCAATCTGGTGGTCAAGCGCCGCCTGACCCTGCGCGCCGGCGGCCGCATCGAAGGCAACGTCCAGTACGCGGCCATCGTCGTGGAGGAAGGCGGCCAGATTCGCGGCCAGATGGATGTTCTGGGCGGCGGCGAGGTCTGACGCGCGCGCCGGCCGAGAAACGGCCCCGGCCAGCACCGGGGCCAGGGTCTCCTGGCGGCGCGCCGGGGTTTAGAGCCCGTCCGGAAAGTCTCGGCAGCCACAATATGTTGTGAATCATTGCCCGAATCGTACGCCATATGCAGTGCTTTGCAAGGCTTTCCGGACAGACACTTAGAGCCCGTCCGGAAAGTCTCGAAAACCGCAATATATTGTGTGTAGATCGCGTCCCAGGAATACCGTATGTGGTGTTTCTCAGGACTTTCCGGACAGATACATACATTAGACTCGCAGGAAGCCCACCGTGTCATAGACCTCGTCCAGCACCGGTCCGGCGATGGCCTGGGCGCGCTCGGCACCGCGCCGCAGAATGGCGTCGATTTCGTCGGGATGCTCCAACAGGCGCGCCATTTCGGCGTTCATGGGCCCCAGGGTCTCCACCGCCAGTTCGGTCAGCGCCTGCTTGAACTGGCTGAAGGCCCAGCCGCCGGCCTCGGCCAGCACCTCCTCGCGGTTCTTGTCGGCCAGGGCGGCATAGATCCCCACCAGGTTGGCGGCCTCGGGCCGGTCCTCCAGGCCCGCTACGTCATTGGGCAGCGGCTCCGGGTCGGTCTTGGCCTTGCGGATCTTCTGGGCGATCAGGTCGGCGTCGTCGGTCAGGTTAATGCGCGAGAAGTCCGAGGTGTCGGACTTGCTCATCTTCTTGGTGCCGTCGCGCAGCGACATGACCCGGGTGGCCTCGCCCAGGATCAGCGGCTCGGTGATGGGGAAGACTTCCCGACCGTAGTCATTGTTGAACTTCTGGGCGACGTCGCGGGTCAGTTCCAGGTGTTGCTTCTGGTCCTCGCCCACGGGCACGTGGGTCGCCTTGTACAGCAGGATGTCGGCGGCCATCAGCGCCGGATAGGCGAACAGCCCGACCGAGGCGTTTTCCTTGTGCTTGCCAGCCTTTTCCTTGAACTGAGTCATGCGGTTCAGCCAGCCCATGCGGGCCACGCAATTGAACACCCAGGCCAGTTGCGCATGCCCGGGCACCGCCGACTGGTTGAAGATGACACAGGTTTCCGGGTCGATGCCGGCGGCGATGAAGGCCGCGGTGACCTCACGCGTGCTTTTCGACAGCTCCACCGGATCCTGCCACACGGTGACGGCGTGCATGTCCACGACGCAGAAAATACTCTCGTGGTCCCGCTGCAGCCGCACCCAATTGCGAATGGCCCCCAGGTAGTTGCCCAGGTGAAGGTTTCCGGTCGGCTGAACGCCGGAGAAGATGCGCGTCATGGGTGCGGGATCCTCTGGGTGGGACAAAAAAGGACAAGAAAGAGAGAGGGACCGGACGGCCGGCAAGGCGTTGGACCTAGACCAATCGCCGCCCACGGTCAACGGGGTGGGCCGGGGCGGCGCCGAATAGCTGATTTGGAGCAGGGGTCTTTCCCGCGCGCGCCCTCTCGACGGGACCCGCGTCAGGCCCCACCTCCCTCAAGAGGGGTGTGTTCGATCACAACCACGCCCAGTGTCGGCCTGTCCGCGGTCGTCGAAAAAAAGCAGGGAGGATGTCCGATGATCCATCCAAGACCCATGAGTCCCGCCGCCCCAAGCCACCAACGCGCGCGGGTTCGCGCCGCCTCCACCGCCGAGAAGCGGGCGCACCACGGACGCCTCGTCATGATGATGACGGGCACCGGCGCCTTCATCCTGTTGCTCGCGATGATGACCGCCCCGGCCGCGCGCGCCGCCGGCTGGGTCCTGGACCCGGACGCCTCCACGCTCAGTTTCGGATCCATCAAGGCCGGTCACGTCGGCGAGGTCCACGAGTTCCGCGACCTGCAAGGATCGATGGACGACTCGGGGACGGTCGAGGTGATCATTGATCTTGCCTCGGTGAGCACGGGCATCGACATCCGTGACGACCGCATGCGGCAGATGCTGTTCAACGTGGCCACCTTCCCGGTGGCCAAGGTCGCCGCCACCGTGCCGGTGGGCGATCTCAACGACCTGGCGGTGGGCGACAGCGCTTTCCGCGACGTGACCGCCAGCCTGTCCCTGGTGGGCGAGACCCACGATCTGCCCATGCCCTTGATGGTCACCCGGCTGACCAACGACCGGGTGTTGGTGCACCCGCTGCGCCTGGTGATCCTGCAAGCCGATGTCTACGCCTTGGCGGAGGGCATCGAGATGCTGCGCGCGGTGGCCGGCCTGGACCAAATCAGCACGGCGGTCCCGGTCACGTTCGCTGTCACCTTCCAGCGCGCGGAGTAGCCGGCGCGCGACGCGGCTCACAACAGCCGCAACTGATCCCCCGCACGCGGCGGCGGCGCGAAGCGGCCGCAGTCCAGCCCCATCGTCCGCCGCGTGAGCCCCAGGCGGCGGCTCGCCACGGCGAATCGTTGTGCCAGCAGGCGCGCCCATGGCCCCTCGCCGGTCATGCGAACATGGAAACAGCTCGAAGGCTCGGCGCCGTCGTGGTGGCCGGCGATCAGACTCATGACCCGCGCCGCGCGGTCCGGTGTGTGGGCCTCCAGCCAGTCGCGAAACAGGCCCTCCACCTCGCCCGGCAAGCGCACCAGGATATAGGCCGCCTGGCGGGCGCCGGCGGCGGCGGCGGCCTCCAGGATGCGTTCCACTTCATGGTCGGTAAGGCCGGGAATAACGGGCGCGGCCATCACCGACACCGGCACCCCGGCCCTGGCAAGCGCGCGCATGGCCCGCAGGCGCGCCGCCGGGGGGCTGGCGCGCGGCTCCAGACGCCGGGCAAGGTCGCGGTCGAGGGTGGTGATGGACAACCCCACCCCGACCAGCCGGCGCCGGGCCATGTCGGCCAGCAGGTCCAGGTCGCGCTCGACCATGGCCGACTTGGTGGTGATGGTCAGCGGATGGTTGAAGGCTGAGAGCACCTCCAGCACCTCGCGCATGAGACCAAGGCGCCGCTCGATCGGCTGATAGGGATCGGTGTTGGTGCCGATGGCGATGGGCGCCGGGCGATAGCCAGGCTTGCGCAACGCGGCCTCAAGCTGTGCCGCGGCGTCGGGCTTGTGAAACAGCCGGGTTTCGAAGTCCAGCCCGGGAGACAGGCCCAGATAGGCATGGGTGGGCCTGGCATAGCAATAGATGCAACCGTGCTCGCATCCCCTGTACAGATTGATCGAACGATCGAAGGGAACGTCCGGCGAGGTGTTCCGGGTAATCACACTGCGGCTGCGGTCCACCTCCACACAGGTCCGCGGCGACGGCGGCGGCCCCCAACAGTCCTCCGTTTGATCGTCCTCCGTCTGATCGTCCTCCGCCTCCGCGCCAAGGGTCGCCTCCCCCGTGCGCCGTCGCGGATCCAGGGTGCCCCAGCCATCATCCGCGGGCTCGTGGCGCACCGGCTCGAAGCGCCCGTCCGGATTGGACAGGGCTCCGCGCGTGATCGGTCGGCGTGAGTGGGCACGAGACATACCGTCTAGATTGGCCAGGCCGCCGAACATTTCAAGAACAAAGTGGGGCGAGCCGCCCCGACACGCCTCGTTACCCTGACCACCCATTCCGCATTGAGCCCGGCCCGCCGGCCGCACTAGACTGCCCGCCAACCGCCCGGGGTGGCGGCATCCCGCCCCCCGCTTTCCCGTGTTGCCCCGCTTTCCCGTGTTGCAAGGAACCATCCCATGGGATTCTTGGCTCTTGGCCTTCTTCTGTTCATCGGCGCCCACGCGT
>JANQGN010000127.1 GCA_028277295.1 Rhodospira sp. | reverse complement strand
AGGCGCGCGCGCAGCATGGTCCAGCAGTGCGCCCGGTTCTGGTGTTGCGAGCGCTCCGACTGGCATTGCACGACGATGCCCGAGGGCATGTGCGTGATTCGCACGGCGCTGTCCGTCCGGTTCACATGCTGGCCACCGGCGCCAGAGGCGCGATAGGTGTCAATTCGACAATCGCTTTCGTTGATCTCGATTTCAATGCTGTCGTCGATCACCGGGTAGGCCCAAACCGACGAGAAACTGGTGTGCCGGCGCGCCGAACTGTCGAAGGGCGAGATGCGCACCAGGCGATGGACACCGCTTTCGGTCTTGAGCCAGCCATAGGCGTTGTGCCCCTCGACCCGCAGGGTGCAGGACTTGATGCCCGCCTCCTCGCCCTCGCTTTCTTCCAGGGCGACGACCTTGTAGCCCTCGGACTCCGCCCAGCGGGTGTACATGCGCGTCAGCATGCGGGCCCAGTCCTGGGCCTCGGTGCCGCCGGCACCGGCGTTCACCTGAAGAAATCAGTCGTTGGCATCGGCCTCGCCGGACAACAGGCTTTCAAGCTGGCGCCGGTCGGTCTCGGCCTTGAGGGCGCGCAACTGCTCCATGCCCTCGGCGACACTGTCTTCGTCCTCTTCCGCCTCACCCAGGTCGATCAGCGTGGCGGCGTCCTCAAGACCGGCCTCCAGGCCCCGGAACGCGGTGATCGCGGTGTCCAGCTGGGTGCGCTCCCGCATCAGCGCCTGGGCCGCGCCGGCATCATTCCAAAGGTTCGGGTCCTCGGCCAGGGCGTTGACTTCGTCGAGACGACGCAGGGCGTTGTCCCAGTCAAAGATGCCTCCTCAGCAGGGTCATCGCCTGCTTGATCTCGTCCACCAGGGCCTGGGCCTCGGCGCGCATGGAACGCCTCCGTCTCGGGATTGGAACCGGCGCCACCCCGGTTCGATCGCATCCGGCGCGACCCGATGGGGCGGCGAGCGGAGCACAATAGTCAACACGCGCCGGGGCGTAAACCCCGGGCCAGGCGCGTGCTGGGCGACGGGTTCAGGTTAACGGACAGGGTTTGCGCGAGACGATGGAGGTCTCTCGGCTCGCCCAGGCGACGCTTCGCGTCGCCGTAAGGTGTGGAACCGCGTTCATCTGACGGATGGACGCGGGGGCTCGCTCGGGATGAGGTTATCTTAAATATGCTAGCCTCATCCTGAGCACCTGAAAGGTGCGAAGGATCTCCATCGAACGTGCGGACCGTTGCCCGCGTTAACCTGAGCCCGTTGCCCTGCGGACGCCCGCCACCACGACCCGGCGACGGGCGGGCGCCGGTGACGCGCGCCCGTCCAACGGGTCTTCTCGTGGACCTAGAGCCCGTCGAGTGGTTCTGGACTCGCCCCCAAGCCCTAAGTGTCTGTCCGGAAAGCCTTGCAAAACACCACATACAGCGTGCGATTCGGGCACAGGCACACAATATATTGCGGTTCCCGAGACTTTCCGGACGGGCTCTAAGGTTTTGATATCGAAACAAATCGTCGTCGCGACCCGTGCCGGATCGCTCGGGACCTTGCTCTAGAACCGAAGGCGTCCGCCAACGGTTACAATGTCGATATCGTTCTGGTAGGTGCCGACCAGGGTCCCCTGTCCGGTGGTCTCGTTGATCGAGGAGTCGTTCACGAAGATGTGGGTGAAGCCCACGTCGATGCTGAGCCAGTCCGCCACGTGGTAGGAGGCGCCGGTGGCCAGCCAGTAGCGGTCCTCGCCGGGGATCCGCGCGGTGCGATGCTCGTCGGGGATGGGTGACATGTCATAGGCGGCGCCGAGGCGGAAGGACCAGTTCTCGTTGGGCCGGTAGATGCTACCGATCGAGACGAACACGGTATCGTGCCAGTCCTCAATGGTCAGGGAATCGGCGCCGACGTCGGCGTCAACCTTCAACTCTTCGAACAGCGACCAGTTGGTCCAGGCCACCTCGCCGACCACCGCCCACTGATCATTGATGTCGTGATAGACACCCAGGCTGGCGGTGTCTGGCGTCGTCAGCTTGGCGGTGGCGTCACTGTTCACCAGGCCGCCACTGGCCGCCAACACCGGATGCACATTGGTGTAGCTGGCGTCGCCCTCGAAGGTATGCTCGACCCGCGACCGGTAGCTGACGCCGACGCGGGTGCCCTCGTCGATCTCCCACAGGGCGCCCGCCGTGAACCCGAAGCCCACATCGTCGCCGGACACCTTGCCCTGGCCGTCGTACGGCAGCAGGCCCAGGTTGTTGATCCCCGTGGTCAGGGTCACAGACGAGTACTGGAACACCGGCCCGACGCCCACGGAAATGTCGTCGGTGACGCGATAGGCCACGGTGGGTGTGACGGCGATGGTGTTCAGGTGGGACTCCAGGGCCTGGTAGCGCCCGACCCAGTCCGACGGGTACTCGGTGCTCAGGCCGAAGGGCGCGTTGACCGCCAGACCCAACTTGAGGTCATCGGTCAGGCTGATGATACCGTAGGTGGCGGGCACGAAGGCGTCCTTGGCCGCGTCGCCACCCTGGGATCCCGAGACAGACGTCCCGAAGGCGGTGGTCGCGCTGCCCTCGAAGCGCGCCGAGGGACTGATGTAAGAGCCGATGACCGACGCATGATTGCCGGACAGGCGGGTCATGCCGGCCGGGTTCCAGAAGGCCGTGCTGGGATCGTACGCCTTGGCCGTCGCGCCGGCGAAGGCGTTGCCCAGGCCCTCGGCGCTCTGTTCCTTGAGCTGAAAGCCAGACGCGCCGGCGGGCGCCGCCTGCATCGCCACGCCTGTCGCCAGGCTTGCCGCCAGGGTCACGGCCACCGCCCGCGGCGCCCCGGCGCCGTGCATCAATACCCGCGTTCTCATGCCAAACGTTTCCCCCTGTTGTGGGGGCCGGCCCGATCCTTGGCGGGTTGAGCACGACCCCGGTTTGTTCGTCAAACCGTCACAGTCATGCCAAAATCCGCGAGGTGATCAAGGGCCATAGTCCCTTCTCGCCGCCGGGATATCGCGTTCGTTGCAGGCTGTGGCCATATGGCCACCGTTCGGCCTGGTTCGAGCGATGCCAGGCAGTGAACCGGGATCAGGCGTTGGCCGCCATGGCCGGCTCGCCGGCCTGGGCCGGCACGCCCAGCGCCTCCAGCAGGCGCCTCAGTTCCTGACGCGCGGCGATGTGGGACATGGACAAGGTGATGTCCGTGCCCTTTTCGCGCAGGTCAAGCAGGGTCAGGCCCTTCAGGTACATCTCACGGTAGATGACGCGCTCGCACAACCCCTCGATGAGCTGAAAGCCAATGCGCCGCGACAGATCGCGCAAAAGCTGCTCCATGTCGCGCTTGTTGCGGGCGTCCAGCTGCGACAGCCGATTGCGCAGCACCACCCAGTGAATGGCGCCGCCGTCGCGCAGGCCACGGCGTTTCTTGATGTCCCAGACCATCTCGCTGTAGTGGCTGGGGCGCAGAATACGCATGGTCCCCGGGTCCACCTTGGCTAGAACGTCCAGGTCGATGAAGCTGTCATTCAGCGGCGTGACCAGGATGTCCGCCCAGGCGTGACCGGCGCGCGAGAGATAGTTGTCGGCCCCGGGGGTGTCGATCAGCACCAGGTCGCACTCGGTCAGCAGCGCGCCCACAGCGTCGTCCAGACGGTTGATGTCGCCTTGCTCGGACCCCGACAACTGGATGGCCTGATGCGTGGGCATGGGCAGCGGCGCGCCCGCGCGCCGCACATAGGCGTCTCGGTTGCGGACATAGGTGGACAAGGTCCCCTGGCGGGCGTCGAGGTCGATGCTGCCCACCGAGAACCCGGCCCGCAGAAAGCCAATCAAAAGATGCATGGCGACGGTGGACTTGCCGGACCCGCCCTTTTCGTTGCCGACCACCACCACTCTCGCCGACTGGGGGGCCGACTGTGGGGCCGACTGTGGGGCCGACTGGCGAGCCGGTTGCGGGGCCGGCCGTGGCCCATGATGGGCCGCCTCGAACATCGCGGTCATGATCACGCGGTCTCCAGGGCTGGGGGCGGGGAGACGGGCGGCGCGGCGGCCCACGACTCGGGTGCTTCGGCCTTGGCCTCGACACCGGCCGGGCGCAGCCACACCGCCGTGTCGTGGAACACGGCGCCGCCATTGGGCGGGCCAGGATCGGCGCCGACCAGGGCGTTGATGCCCAGGCCCTCGGGAAAGGCGGCGGCCGGCCACAGGCTCTCGACCACCACGGTGCCGGTGGGCAGGCCCGGGAACACCTGGGCATGCAGGGTGACCGATCCGCGCCGATTGCCCAGACGCACCGGGGCACCGTCGGTGACCCCAAGGGACTGGGCGTCATCGGGGTGAACGAACACGGTTGGCCGGCCTTGTTGGGCGCGGCTGGTGGGGGTCTCGTTGAAGCTGCTGTTGAGGAACTGCCGGGCCGGCGCGGTGACCAGCCGGAACGGGTGGTCGGCATCGGCGGCCTCGATGATCTCCAGGTGATCCGGCAGGTCGGGCATCACCGCCGCCTGGGCGCCCCGCCAGGCGCCATGAAAGCGGAACCGCCCGTCGCAGTGGCCGAATCCCTTGCGGAAATGATGGACGTCAAAGCTGGTGGCGCAGTCGTGACCGCCGGCGTCGCGGATCTCCTCGGCCTCGGGCAGCCCCGACAGCCGCAAGGTTTCCTCCAGCAACTCTCGGGCGCTCATCTCGTTGGCCACATGGGCGGGCGCGTCCAGCCGCGCCATCAAGGCATTGAGCACATCGTGGTTGCAGCGCGCCTCGCCCAGCGGCGTGATCACCCGCAAGCCAATCCCCAGGACCGTGTGGCCACCTCCCTTGTAGAGATCGTCGTGCTCCAGGAAGGTGGTCGCTGGCAGAACCACGTCAGCCATGCGGGCGGTCTCGGTCAGGATTTGCTCGTGCACGCAGACGAACAGGTCCTCGCGGGCGAAGCCGCGGGCGACCTGGGTGCTGTCCGGCGCCGTCACCATGGGGTTGGTGTTCTGGATCAGCATGGCGGTCACCGGCGGCCCAGCGGCCAGGGCGTCCGAGGCCGCGCCGGTGAGAATGGCGCCCAGCCGCGACTGGTCCAGCCAGCGCTGGGTTCCGTCACGATGCTCGTCGGCGGTGATCAGGCTGGTGTCCAACTGGTAGAGACCGGACATGCTCCACAATGCGCCGCCGCCCCGGTGCGCCCAGGCACCGGTAACCACCGGCAGGCAGGTGACCGCGTGCATGGCGGCGGCGCCATTGCGCGAGCGGGTGAACCCATAGCCGATGCGCAGATAGGCCCGCCCGGTGCCGCCGTAAAGGTGGGCGAAGGCCTCGATCTCGTCCGCCGACAGGCCGGTGATCCGCGCCGCCCAGGCCGGTGTGCGGTCGCGCAGGTGGGCCTCCAGCCCCTCCGGATCGTCGGTATGGGCGGCCAAATAGGTCCGGTCGGCCAGTCCGTCGCGGAACAGCACGTGCATCACCGCGCAGGCCAGGGCCGCGTCGGTGCCCGGGCGCGGCATCAGGTGCATGTCGGCCTTCTCGGCCGTGGGGTTGCGGTAGGGGTCAACCACCACCAGCCTGGCGCCCCGGGCCTTGCGGGCGCGTGCCACCCACCCCATGATCTGCACCTGGGTATGGACGGCGTTCAGGCCCCACAGAACGATCACATCGCTGTCGGCCATCTCGCGCGGATCCACGCCCCACTTCCTGGCGCCCATGCCGGCGGCCCAGCCAGCGTCGCCCAGGCTGGTGCAGAAGGTATCGTGCTGGAGCGAGGTTCCCAGCAGGGCACGGAACCGCTGGATGCCGTCGCGTTGCACCAGTCCCATGGTCCCGGCATAATGATAGGGCCAGAGGGCTTGCGGGCCGTGCCGCCGCCGCGCGGCGTCAAAGGCGTCGGCCACGCGGTCCAGCGCCTCATCCCAGCCGATCGGCTTGAACCGGCCCGAGCCCTTGGGGCCGTCGCGCACCATCGGCGTGGTCAGGCGGTCGGGGTTGTGCGTCCGCTCGGCGTAGCGCGCCACCTTGGCGCAGATCATCCCGTCGGTGTAGGGGTTCCAGCGGCCGCCGCGCAACCGGCCGACGCGGTCCGGTGCCAGGCGCTCCACGTCCACGGCGCAGGCGCTGGCGCAGTCGTGCGGACAGGTGGACCGGACGATCTCGACAGCCATGGCGGGGCATCCTTTCGCCGTATCCCCTCGGGTAGGAGCGCGCAACACCCGAGGGCGCGCACACGCGCCTGCGCAGCCATAGGGAGCGCCCCTGTCGGGGTCAACCGATTGTATCGAAGTCAGTGCCGAACCACAAGGTATGGAGCCGACTCCGGCAAGGGTACGTCGAGATGGCCCGTCGGCGCAACGGTCGCCCTTGCGTTCGCCCGATGCCGAGGCGCGGCATCGGGGACGGATGCGACGCATGCGGGCCGGGGCGCGAGCCCATCGGTGGCCGACGGGTGACGGCAACCGCCTTTTCGCGCGTGCCCACTGGCTGCGGGTTGATGGGGACCCCAGTTTTCCATACGGTGGTGGTGGCCCGGGTTTGGTTGGCGCCGGGCGGCCGGGAGGGACGACAGGGGGACGTAGGGGTTTGAAGATGTCGGCGGAACGCCCCCACCAGCCTGCCCGCCAGGGCCAACCCCGGGGAAACCGTGCCCATGCGGGTCCTGATCTATAGCCACGACAGCTTCGGCCTCGGTCATCTGAGGCGCTGCCGGCGCATCGCCCATGCCCTGGTGGGGTCGCGCAAGAACCTCACGGTGCTGATCATCTCCGGCTCGCCGATCATCGGCAGCTTCGACTTCCGCGCCCGGGTGGACTTCGTGCGCGTGCCCGGGGTGGTGAAGCTGCGCAACGGCCGGTACACACCGCTCAACCTGCTGATTGACATCGAGGAGACGCTGACGCTCCGGGCCTCTATCATCCAGCACACGGCGATTGCCTTCGCTCCTGATGTGTTCATCGTCGACAAGGAGCCGTTGGGCCTGGGCGGCGAGGTGGAACCGGCCCTGGAGCGCCTGAAGGCCCAGGGCTGTCGCCTGATCCTTGGCCTGCGGGAAGTCATGGATTCCCCCGACCGGCTTCAGGCGGAATGGGACCGCAAGGGGGTCATGCCGGCCCTGGAGCGCCTGTATGACGAACTCTGGGTCTATGGGCCGGAGGGGTTCCATGATCCCCTGATGGGTCTGACGATCCCCCAGATGGTGCGCGACAAGGTGGTTTACACTGGCTTCCAACGAACGGTCGCCCCCTCGGCCCGGGTGGGGCTGGCCGAGCCTCCGGTGGACGAGCCCTATGTGCTGGTCACACCGGGCGGTGGCGGCGACGGTGCCGACCTGGTCGACTGGGTGCTGTCCGCCTACGAGGCCGACGCCAGTATTCCCATGGCGCCGGTGTTCCTGTTTGGCCCCTTCATGGACAGCCAGCTTCGCGAGGGGTTCCAGGCCCGGGTGCAGGCGCTGGGCCGGGGCGTGGCGCTGGAGTTCGAGGCGGTGCCGGAAACCCTGATGGAGGGCGCCCGGGGCATGGTCTGCATGGGCGGATACAATACGTTCTGCGAGGTTCTGTCCTTCGACAAGCCGGCGATCATGGTGCCGCGCACCGAGCCGCGCGAGGAGCAACTCGTCCGCTCCCGCCGCGCCGCCGACCTTGGCCTTGTCGATCTGCTCATCCGCGAGGAGGATCGCTCGCCGGAGACCATGGCCGGCGCCTTGCGCGGCCTGGCGTGGCGCCGGCCGCCGTCGGACGTCCTGCCGGCTGGGTGGCTGGACGGACTGGGCGTGCTGTGCCGCCGGGTGGTCGGCGAACCCGACCACGACATGGATCACGCCGACCTGCTCACGCCGCTGGCCGGCCACGCCGCCGCCGGCCCCGGGGGGCGGGGCCGATGAGGGACGGCACGGCACGCCCCACCCTGGCGGTGGTCCTGAAGGGATATCCGCGCCTGTCGGAAACCTTCATTGCCCGCGAACTTCTGGGCCTGGAGGAGCGGGGCCTCTCCCTGCGCCTCTTCTCCCTGCGCCAGCCCTACGATGCCAAGACCCACCCGGTGCACGCGCGCATCACGGCGCCTGTCGCATACCTGCCCGAGTACCTGCACCAGGAACCGCCGCGCGTGCTGCGCGCCTGGTGGCGGGCGCGGCGCCTGCCAGGGTACAGGAGCGCCCTGGGGATGTGGCTGCGCGATCTCCGGCGCGACCCGACCCGCAACCGGGTGCGCCGCTGGGGGCAGGCGCTGGTGCTGGCGGCCGAGCTGCCGCCGGACGTGGCCTGGATCTACATCCACTTCCTGCACACCCCGGGATCGGTGGGCCGCTATGCCGCGCGGCTGACCGGGCGGCCGTTTTCGATCTCGGCCCATGCCCGCGACATCTGGACCATCCCCGACTGGGAAAAGGCGGAGAAGCTGGCCGACGCCCGCTGGGCGGTCACCTGCACCGCAAGCGGCGCCCGCCACCTGGACACCCTGGCGCCCGGTAAGGTGACCCTGCTTTACCATGGCCTGGACCTGGACACCTTCCCGCCGCCTTCGTCTCCCGTCGCCAGCGATCGGGATGGCACCGACCTGGCCGCGCCGGTGCGCCTGCTGGCCGTGGGCCGGGCGGTCCCCAAGAAGGGGTTTGACCGCCTGCTGCGGGCGCTGGCGGCGCTGCCGGCCGGGGTGCACTGGTCGCTGACCCATATCGGCGGTGGCGCCGAGGCCAAGGCGCTCAAGGCCCTGGCCGCCTCGCTGGGGCTGGCCGAGCGGATCACCTGGCGGGGTGCCCAGGCGCAGACGGCGGTTCTGGCGGCCTATCGGGCCGCGGACCTGTTCGTGTTGCCTTGCGTGGTGGCGCCGGACGGGGATCGCGACGGCCTGCCCAACGTGCTGATGGAGGCCCAGAGCCAGGGCCTGACCTGCCTGTCCACCCGCCTGTCGGGCGTGCCCGAGCTGATCACGGACGGCGAGACCGGCGTCTTGATCGAGCCGGACGATGTCCCGGCGCTGACCGCCGCCCTGGCGGGCTTGATCGCCGACCCGGCCGCGCGGGCGCGGCTGGGCGCGGCCGGGCGGGCGCGGGTCCGCGCGGCCTTCGACAACCGTGCAGAACTCGACCGGCTGGCCGCCCTCCTTACCGCGGGCCTGGCCGGGGTTGGATAAGGGGTAACAATGGTGGGCGGGCATGCGGTCCACCGGCGAACTCAATCGTACGTAATGAATCCCTCTTTTATGCGGATGCCTTGCGATGGAGTATTATGGACACGCCGGGCACATGCTCTTTCTCTAGATTACTGTTGCCAGAGGGAGCGTCCAGAGTAGAAATACTATCATAGAATGGATTGACGCGATTCATGATTTCATCGTAATTTATATAGGTTATTGGGTAGCGAATCTCTCTATCCTCGAGACCTGCCGGCATCGGACCAGGCCCGTTAGAGGCAAGACGACTCGTTTGGACACCAAAGGTTCTTCGTCCCTTGAATAATGGGATACGCCCAAGCAGCATGATGGGCGCGCCAATCGCGACGGCCCGGTCCAAAGTATGTTCTGGCGAGCGAACAAACTGAAGGACGCCAGACATATGAACCAGATCGCAGCCACCGAGATGCTCAAGAGCCTCTTCAATGGACGCAAAGAATGAAATGTTTTTCCCACGAATGTAATGGCGGGCTTTGTCAACCATTGAGTCTGTTTCAACGACGCACCAATGCATATCTACGTCCCTTAAAATAGACCGGCAAACAAAGAAACTATAGCCACATGCTCCCCCAATATCTAATACATTTACGGTCCTGTCCCCTGTTTTCTTGAGCTGCTGCGCCAGGAGAACTGACAGAGCAGACACGGCGTGAGGGTCACTGTTCGTCACGGTTTTATGAATGAGTGGCACAGACCTGGCGGTTTTTCTCGCGACAACGGTGGCTATGTCATCGCTGTCATATCCTTCACCGCAGCTCTGAAGGGCTTCTTCGTAAGAAGGAAACTCTATGATGCTCATGATCCGCCAGCGTCCATTTTTTAGCTTAACAGGCATAAGCGATCAATAATCGCGTTCCAATCGACGCGCTTCCCCCAATGAGGCATCACCTGTCGGAACGGCTCCACCAAGTTGACACTTAGTACACGGAAGATAGATATGTTCAACCTCAAAGACAACGACGGCTGCCACGCTCTTAGGTTGATTTTATGTGCTGTTCTTGTCTATTGATGGACGACTTCAACGTATCGCCTCCTGGCATCGTGTGTGCATGATCCTTCGAACGTGCCGCTATCAAGGATGGCAATGAGCATACTGCGCCCCATTTGATTGCGTTCGCTGTGGGCGCTAGCCCATCACCCTCTGGCGGCGTGTCCATGAGAGACACGCCGCGGCGCGGCACGACGACCACCGCCACGCCGCCCATCCGTCAAGAGATGTCGGCCGCCATGTTCATGGACGATCGGATCACCCAGAGCGATGACCGTCGCCCTACCCCAGCCCCAGCACGTCGGCCATGCTGTACAGGCCGTTGGGCTTGTCCGCCGCCCACAGGGCCGCGCGCATGGCGCCCCGGGCGAAGATGACGCGGTCGCTGGCCTTGTGGGTCAGTTCGATGCGTTCCCCGGGACCAGCGAACACCACGGTGTGGTCGCCCACCACATCGCCGCCGCGCAGCACCGCGAAGCCGATGTGGCCCTCCACGCGGGTGCCAGTGTGGCCGTCGCGAACCCGATCCGAGACGGCGTCCAGATCAACTTGCCGGCCCTCCGCCGCCGCCCGTCCCAGACCCAGGGCGGTACCCGAGGGAGCGTCGACTTTGTGCTTGTGGTGGTGTTCGACAATCTCGATGTCGTACTCGACGCCCAGGGTGGCGGCCACCTGCCTGGTCAGGTCGAACAGCAGGTTGACCCCGGCGCTCATGTTCGGCGCCTGGACGATGCGAGTCCGGCGGGCGGCCTCGCGCAGGCGGGCCCTGTCGGCCTCGGACAGGCCGGTGGTGCCGACCACCAGCGCGGTGCCGGTATCGGCCGCCAGATCGGCATGGATCCGTGTGCCTTCGGGCAGGGTGAAGTCGATCACCGCTTCGGCGCTGGCGAACAGGGCCGCCGGGTCGTCGGTGACCGTCACGCCGGCTGGCTCCATCCCGGCCAGAGTCCCCAGGTCCTGGCCGACGAGCGTGCTGCCGGGACGCTCCGTGCCGCCGGCCAGGCATGCGCCCGCCGTCTCCAGGGTCTGGCGCACCAGCATGCGGCCCATGCGACCCCCACAGCCGACGATTCCAATTCTGAGCATTGTTTAGCGTTCTCCCCTCTTGGCGTGACCCGCACTCCCTAGCACAAGACCGGGGGTGGCGTGATGCCCTGTGTCAGCGATCGAGACCGACGCCATGGCCGAGCGGTCGGCCGTCTTGCACGATCGTTCAAGAGCCCGCCGCCGTTCTGGGGCAGACTGATATCGCGCCGGCCATGGTCAATGACCGTTGCGCGGCGATGAGTCGTGCTCATCACCGCCTGGAATGATTCGTCCTCACGGAGAGCAAAGAGAGAGGTCATGGGTGAAACCCTGATACCCCTGCTGGCCACGGCCCTGCCGCTGATGGGCAGCCCGGGGCCGGCGACCCTGAGCCTGGCCGGCGTCGGCGTGGCCTTCGGCGTGACCTGCGGCATGCCCTACCTCCTGGGTATCCAGTGCGGGACAATGCTGGTGCTGATCATCGTTGCCTCGGGCCTGGCCGGGCTGGTGCTGGCGCTGCCCGGAGTCCTGCCGGTGGTCAGCGCCGTGGCGTTGGCCTACATCCTCTACCTGGCGGTCAGGATCGCCACGGCGCCGCCGCCAGCGCGGGGCCGCCAGACCGGCGCGCGGCCCTCCTTCGCTGGCGGGTTGCTGCTGGCCCTGGGAAATCCCAAGGCGTACGCGGCCATTGGCGCGGTGTGCTCCAGCGTCATCGTCGTGGTCGATAGCGTGGCGCTGGATGCCATCGCGAAAGTCCTCACCCTGTCGACCCTGATTTTGGTCATCAACCTGATCTGGCTCGGGTTCGGGGCGGCCTTCGCCTCGGTGCTGTCGAACCCGGTGCTCTCCCGTACCGTCAACATTGGCTTCGCCGTGCTGCTGGTGCTGTCGGTTCTGGGGGCGGTGCTGGTGTAGGCCGGGTTCTCCCGCCACTCGGCCGGCCGGAGCCGTGGCTCAGCTATCCGCGCGTTTGCGGCGGGTCTCGCCCATCGCCCCCTCCAGCCGCGCCCTCAGGCCGCCGCCCGGGCGGTTGGCGAGGATCAACCGGCCGCCGTGGGCGTCGGCCACCGCCTGGACGATCGACAGCCCCAGGCCGATGCCGCCGGTCTCGCGGGCGCGCGAGCCCTCCACGCGGTAGAACGGATCGGTCACGCGGGC
>JANQGN010000064.1 GCA_028277295.1 Rhodospira sp. | reverse complement strand
CGGCATGGACAGCGCCAGGCGCAGCACCTGGCCCAGCGGCGCCAGGGTGTAGGCCGCGCACCAGTCCACCAGGGCCCGCAGGGGCTCCGGCAAGGGGGGCGCGTCCAGACGCTCCAGCACCGGGCGCAGCTTGCGCTCGGGCACGTCGGCGGCGCCCGCGCCCCAGACGACGCCGACCTCGATCCTCTGACCCAGCGGCACCCGCACGATGTCGCCGGGAGCCAGGTCGTCGCCGAGGTCCGGACCGGTCCAATAGTCGTAGGGCGCCTCCACCGGCACCGGCAGCAGCACCGAAACGCGGCGGCCATCGGTGAACAGGGGGGGCGCCGCCTCCGGTCCGGGGGTTGATCTGGTGCCATCGCGCGTCATGGGCTACAGTCTAGCCGGCGCCGTTCAAGGGCGCCACGCGGGCCTGGCCCGGGGCGCTGTGCCGTTGGTCAAGGGCCTGACATCTCAAGGGAAATCCGCTCGTCATGAAGTTCTTTGTTGATACGGCCGAGGTGGCCGAGATCCGTGACCTGGCGGCCACCGGGCTGCTCGACGGGGTGACCACCAACCCCACCCTGGCGGCCAAGGCCGGCCGCCCCTTCGTTGATCTGGTCAAGGAGATTTGCGACATCGTGCCCGGTCCGGTGAGCGCCGAGGTGGTGGCCACCGACGGCGACGCCATGCTGCGCCAGGCCCACGCCCTCCGGCGCGTCGCCGACAACGTGACCATCAAGCTGCCGCTGACCCCGGATGGCCTGCGCGCCTGCCGCACCCTGGCCGACGAGGGCACCCCGGTCAACGTCACGCTGTGCTTTTCCGCCGCCCAGGCCATCCTGGCCGCCAAGGCTGGCGCGGCCTTCGTCTCGCCCTTCGTGGGCCGCCTGGACGACATCGGTCAGGACGGCATGGCCCTGATCGGCGACATCGTGCAGATCTATGCCAATTATCCCACCTTCACCACCGAGGTTCTGGTGGCCTCCATCCGCCATCCCATGCATGTGGTCGAGGCCGCGCGCCTGGGCGCCGACGTCTGCACCGTGCCGCCCAAGGTTTTGCGGCAGTTGTTCAACCACCCGCTCACGGACAAGGGTCTGGCGGCGTTCCTGGCCGACTGGGAGAAGACCGGCCAGACTCTGCCTGAAGCATAGGCAACGCCTGGTGGGCAGGGGCGTTTGACGCCCCGCTCCCGCCCCGTTTTCTCTCCTCGCGATCCGGAGATTCCCGTGGCCGAGTCCGACGATCTGTCCGTCCCTCCGACGAAACACCCGGCGGTGTCCCCCGGCGGCTCCCCCACAGAGGCGCAGGTGCTGGCCTATCTGGAGGACACTCCGGGATTCCTGGACCGTAACCCGGAAGCCATCCTGCATCTGGTCATGCCGGGGGCCGGCGCCGACCAGACGGTGGTGGACATGCGTGATTTCCTGGTGCGGCGCCTCCAGGAAGAGCTGCGGGAGCTGCGCGACGGTACCGACAACTTGATTCAGACCGCGCGTGTCAACATGTCCATCATCAAGCGCACCCATCAGGCGGTGCTGGCGGTGCTGCTGGGCGACGAGCGCGGCGCCCTGGGCGAGACCGTGGCGCGGGAGCTGCCCCTGTTGCTTGACGTGGACCTGGCCGTCCTGGCGCTGGAGGAGGGCGACGCCCTGCCGGCCCGATCGGCGCCGCTGGCGGTGTTGCCGCCCGGGTTCGTGGACGCGGTGGCGCCGCGCAGCCGGCCCATTGCCCTGCGGGCGCGGGCCCGCCCGGAACCGCGCCTGTTCGGGGAGGCCGCCGCTCAGGTGGCCAGCGACGCCCTGGCCCGCCTGGAACCGGGCAACGGTCATCCGCCCGGCCTGCTGGCCCTGGGTGCCCGCCAGTCCGGGGCCTTCAACGAGGACCAGGCGCACGACCTGCTGTCCTTCGTGGCGCGTGTGGTCGAGCATTGCGTTCGCCAGTGGACCTTCGGGGAGCGAACCAAGGGGTAGGGGGACCTC
The DNA here is from genome assembly GCA_028277295.1 of Rhodospira sp. Lineage (GTDB taxonomy): Bacteria > Pseudomonadota > Alphaproteobacteria > Rhodospirillales > Rhodospirillaceae > Rhodospira. The sequence goes on along the minus strand of JANQGN010000064.1, from coordinate 1,849 downwards.
AGGGACGGTTGTGGTGGTTCGGATCTCCTTGAGGTGGTATGACCGCCTGTGTGGATGGTAAGGCGAGCCGGGCGCCATGGGGGTCGACGATGACGATGGCGACAACGGTCACGAGCAAGGGCCAGGTGACCATTCCCAAGGCCGTTCGCGATTTGCTCGGGATCCGTCCCGGAAGGCGATCCCATCACCCGCGTTGTTCTTGTCGGGCAAGGTGTTTCGGCTCTACCGGGCCCGGGGCGGCCGAAGAACCGGCGTTCTCCCAGACGTCTTCATCGGGGCGCATGCCTTGGTCACGGGGGTGCCGCTCCTGACCCGCGACGGTCGGCGATATCGGACGTATTTTCCGACCCTTGACCTGATCCTGCCCGAGGGGCTGGGGAATCCGTGACAGAGTGAGCCGCCCCATGCCCTCCCGCGCCGTTCATGCCGCGACCCTGCCGCCGCCGCCGGCCCTGCTGGCCGACGAGGGCGTGGTGGAGGCCGTGGGCCGCTGGCGCGCCTGGTTGTGGGGGGAGCGTCGCGCCAGTCCGCACACCGTGGACGCCTATAGTCGCGACCTGGCCGGCTTCCTGGCCTTCCTGACCGAGCATCTGGGCGGACCGCCCGCGATCGCCGACCTGGCGACCCTGACACCGGCCGATTTTCGCGCCTGGCTGGCGCGGCGGTCGGCCGAGGGACTGTCGCGCACCGCCCAGGCGCGGGCCCTGTCGACCCTGCGCGGCTTCTTCCGCTGGCTGGATCGCGAGGGCATGGCCCACAATCCGGCGCTTGGCCAGGTGCGCGGGCCGCGTCCACCCAAGGCGGTGCCCAAGGCCCTGGCCGAGGACGAGGCGCGCGAGGCCGTCGAGACGGTGGGCGACCTTCAGGACGACCCCTGGGTGGCCAAACGCGACCTGGCGCTGCTGACGCTGTTGTATGGCGCGGGCCTGCGCCTGGGCGAGGCCCTGGCCCTGACCCAACGGGACGCGCCCACCGGTGACGCCCTGGTGGTCACCGGCAAGGGCAACAAGCAGCGTGTCGTTCCCATCCTGCCCGTCGTGGCCGAGGCCGTGTCCGCGTATCGGGCCGCCTGTCCCCATACCCTGGCGGCGGGTGATCCCCTGTTCGTGGGCTTGCGCGGCGGCGCCCTGAACCCCGGCGTCGTCCAGCGTCAGGTGCGGCGACTGCGGGCGCTTCTGGGTCTGCCCGACAGCGCCACCCCACATGCCTTGCGGCACAGCTTCGCCACACACCTTCTGGGGCGCGGCGGTGACCTGCGCACCATCCAGGAGTTGTTGGGGCATGCCTCTCTGTCCACCACCCAGCGCTATACCGCCGTGGACACGGAACGGCTGAAGCAGGTCTACCGCGCGGCCCACCCGCGCGCGTGACCGACCGGATGGCTTTGCGCTTAGTGTCTGTCCGGAAAGCCTTGAAGTGCACCATATACGGTATGCTGTTCGGGGAACAAGACATACTATATTGAGGTTTTCGAGACTTTCCGGACGGGCTCTTAGGGCTCCGAACGCCGATGGATGATCGTTTAAGAAGTGCCTTCCGAGAGGACCGGAGCACGCGATGGAGATCCTTCGGTCGTTTCACGCCCTCAGTGTCTGTCCGGAGAGCCTTGCTTGGTACCACATACGGCATGCGATTCGAACACGGGCACACACCATATTGTGGTTCCCGAGACTTTCCGGACGGGCTCTAACGGATCTGTCATCCGAGTTCGGAGCCCTGCTCAACCAAGACAACGGATTGACGTTGACCGTGGGGCGTCGTCGGATTGGTCGGGAACGCTTCGGGTTCGAGAGCGGCGGCGCGCGCCGACCGTCCGCGCAGGATGATCGGGCGGGTGTGCTCGACGGGA
>JANQGN010000712.1 GCA_028277295.1 Rhodospira sp. | reverse complement strand
GGTGTGGAGACCGAGACGCAACTGGCGTTCTTGCTCTCTTGTGGGGTTCGGGTCGGGCAGGGTCACCTTCTGGGCGTGGCCACCTGATGGCTCGGCGCCAGCGGAACCCGGCCTCGGTCCTCCGAACGCGGATGACAGATCCGTTAGGTTGGTTGTCTCCGCTGGAGATCCTTCGCACCCTTTGGGTGCTCAGGATGAGGTTTGTCCATTTAAAACAACTTCATCCTGAGGGAGGGAAACGACCGAAGGATCTCCATCGCGTGCTCCGCTCCTCTCGGAAGGCGCTTTGTGAACGTTTGTCCATCCGAACTCGGCGCCCTGCGCCCGGATGGGGCGCGCCACACCCCCGCCCTGGCGGCGCGCTGGGGCTCCGCCATGCCCGCGCAACCATGCCTCTTGCCCTGGCGCCGCGCGCGCTCCATAACCGCGCCATGACGCATACCATCGACCATATTGGCGTGATCGGCGGCGGCGCCTGGGGCACCGCCCTGGCCGCCACGGCGCGCCGCGCCGGACGCCGGGTCACTCTGTGGGCGCGCGAGTCCGAGGTGGTGGCCGCCATCGCCGACGGCCGCCGCAACCCCGACTTCCTGCCGGGCGTGGACCTGCCCGAGGGCATCGCCGCCACCACCTCCCTGGACGCGGTGACCGCCGTCGCCGACGCGGTTCTGCTGGTCACGCCGGCCCAGGTGATGCGCGCCGTGTGCGGCCGGCTGGCGCTATCCTGGCGGCCCGGCGTGCCGGCGGTGGTCTGCGCCAAGGGCTTCGAGACGGACGGCGCCATCCCCATGGGTCAGGTGGTGACCGAGACCCTGCCCACGGCGCCGCTGGCCATCCTGTCTGGACCCACCTTCGCCGCCGAGGTGGCGCGCGGCCTGCCCACGGCCGTGACCTTGGCCTGTTCCGACCGCGCGCTGGGCGAGGCGCTGGCCCTGGCCCTGGGAACCACCACCTTCCGCCCCTACTGGAGCGACGACGTGGTGGGTGTGCAGGTGGGCGGCGCGGTCAAGAACGTGCTGGCCATCGCTTGCGGCATCGTCGAGGGCCGCGGCCTGGGGGACAACGCGCGCGCCGCCCTGGTGACCCGGGGCCTGGCGGAGCTGGCCCGGCTGGCCGCCGCCCTTGGCGCGCGTCCGGACACCCTGATGGGACTATCCGGGCTGGGCGACCTGTTGCTGACGGCCACCTCGTTGCAGTCGCGCAACTACTCGCTGGGCGCCGCGCTGGGTCAGGGACGCGGTCTCGCCGACGTGCTTGGTGAACGCCGCTCAGTGGCCGAGGGCGTGCATACCGCCGCCGCCCTGGTGGCCATGGGGACCCGCCTGGGCGTGGATCTGCCCATCGCCAATGCGGTGCATGCCGTGCTCTCGGGGCAGGCCGACCTGGATCGGGCCATCGCTGGTCTGCTGGCGCGGCCGTTCCGGGCCGAGCCCGACCACGGGGCCTTGGGCTGATCGCCCCAGCCTTGGTCGGAGCGCCGGCCCGCGTCCCCGGCATCCCTTGGACATCGGGCCGCGCCGGCAGCGCGGCGCGGCGCCAAGGTCAAAAAAATTCACGGCGACGTTGAGATGATTGTCGAGATTGCGACAGTAATTCGGTAAACAATCGAAAAGATCGTGTTGCTCTCCTGAGGGCTCACAAACCTGGGCGGCAACAAAAAACCACCTAGTCCCCATGATCCCTTCCCAAAATCAACCATAAAACCCGCGCCATACTTGAAATATCTGCCTCAGGTAACCTGATGGTCGATTTCAGCTCTTGACAGACTTTCTTTTTGGACCATCTCTGCAAAGGGAGGGCTGGCCGCCCCCTAAGGGGCCTGCTAAGGTATACGCGTTCCCTTATCCCGGATATGCCTGGAGACCCCGGCTCATGCTGTTCGTCGTCTATTGCCTTGACAAACCCAACAGCCAGGACCTGCGCCGAGCCACCCGCGCGGCCCACCTGCGGTACGCCCGGGAGCATGGCCAAACCATCCGGCTGGGCGGGCCTCTGCTCACCGATGACGGCGAAGGCATGGTTGGCAGCCTGCTGATCGTTGATATGCCTGATAAGGCCGGTGTCGAGGACTTCGTGCGCGCGGACCCCTATTTCCAGACCGGCCTGTTCGAGGCCGTTCTCATCCGCCCGTTCAAGCAGTTGCTGCCCGAGGCCGACTAGAGCATGGTGAATGATTTTGGACTCACCCATCATGCTCTAAGGCTTTGATATATAAGCAAATCGTCCCCAAAAGGTCTTCCGGGGCGATCCGGTCCGGATCGCTCGGGATTTGCTCTAACGCCGGAATCCTCCGGACGCCCGAAAGGCCCCGCCATGCTGTGGATGATCAATTGTGTCGACGGCCCCAACACGGCGCCCCTGCGCGCCGAACACCGCGACGCCCAC